>NZ_JBFBBD010000024.1:0-90890 GCF_040689515.1 Streptomyces sp. NPDC051173 | reverse complement strand
CTGTGCCCGTTCTCGGGAGCGGCCCCGGACATCGCCGGCGGGCTGGATGGTGCGGACCGTGGCCAACGCGCGGTTCGGGGGTCTGGGGGCTTGCCCCCAGTTTCGGGAAGGGGCGGGGAGGGGAAAAAGCGCCGCAGGCGCCAACGGACCCGCACCCGGGGGCCCGGGGCGGAGCCCCCACGCGGCAGCGGCGAGATCACCCGCAACCGCGCGCGTCAGCGCGCCTCGTACCCCAGCGAGAACGCCAGCAACTGCACGTTCCGATAACCGTCCACCGGAACCAACGGCTTGAGCGATGCCGCCAGGAACCCGGCGAAAATGCTGCCGGAGAGACCGTGGGAGAGAGTCGCCAGCCAGGCCGTCTGGGCGGCCGCGGCGGCGCGGGTCAGCAGCAGCCGGTGCCCGTGCTCGCCGTGCCGGTCGAGCGAGGCCGCCAGCGGCCCGCACACGATCACGATGGCGGGAGCGTCCGCGTATTCGAGCTGGAGGACGAGATCGGCGGCCGCCTCGCCGTCCGGCAGGTCGGCGAGCGGGGTGAAGTCGCCACGGTCGGCGGAGTGGAGGTAGAGCCCCTGCGGCAGGCCGGCCACCGAACGGGCCGCGACGAGGAACTCCAGCCCCGCACCGGCCTCGTGGTCCGGCCAGGCCGAGCGGTCGTAGTCGGCCGCCTGCCGTACGACCGAGGCGAGCACCTCGACCGGCACCGGCTCGCCGTCGTAGGCCCGTACGGACTTGCGGCGGCGCAGCGCGGTCTCCAGCGCCACCTGGGACGGCGGGGCGCTCACGGCGCTGATGCCCTGCGCGCCGGCCGGGGCCAGCGGCTCCCGCAGGGCGGGGTCGGCGGCCGGGGCGGCGTCCAGCAGGTCCTCGGCGGTCAGCCGGCTGCGGGACTGGAGCTCCCTGAGTACGTCGCCGTGGTCGGGCAGCAGGGCGATCCGGCGGCCGTCCGCCTCGTGGACGCGCGTCGTCTCCATGATCAGGACTCCTTCGCGGCGGAGGGCCGCAGCAGCAGGACACCGGTGACGGGTTCGGCGTCGAGGTCGAGGTCGAGCAGATCGGCCAGGTGGAGGTCGTCCCAGCGGTCGAGGGGCCGCGCGTCGAGGCCGAGGGAACGGGCCACGTGGCTCATCTGCGCGATGGCCACGCCCGCGTCGAGGTGCACGACGCGCCAGGCGAACCCCGAGTACTTCGAGGCGACCCGGGCCAGCGCCCCGGTGAGCACGACGGCCACAGGCTGCCCTGTGTGCCCCGTTCCCGGGTCCGTGGCGGGCGAGAGGCGGGCCAGGCGGTGGGAGTGCGTGAGATAGCCCCAGGTGCCGTTCTCCAGCCCCGCCACGCCGTCCGCGACGACGTGCAGCTGCACCGAACCGAGGTTGCCGCCGGTGGGGTTCCACCGCTGCACCTGGCGGGTCGGCTCGGCCTCGTCGCGCAGCCCGGCACCCCGCAGCAGCACCGACGAGAGCTGGGCGAGGTCGACGCCCGTCGCCGGTTCCGGGGCGTCCAGGCCCAACGGCGTGTACGGGAAGGCGCCTTCGCGGGGCAGCTCCAGCGTCCGCGCGCTCGGCCAGCGCTTGCTGTCGTGCTGGAGCGCGATGTTGCCAGGCTTGTAATGGGCCTGGTGGTCGCGCGGGTTGAGCAGCTTGCGCGGCGGGAAGCCGACCGACGCCTCGAAGGCCAGGGCGAGCGGCACGCCCGCCTCGGTCAGCGTCGAGCGCGCGTCCGTGACCTCCGGCACCTCGGCGACGACGTGGACCGTCTGGGTCCACTCGACCAGGTCGGCCCGGAGCAGCCCGCGGAGCACTGGAGCGGAGCCCACCCTGCCGACCACCGTGGTCACCTGGTTGGCGACGAGGGAGGCCGCGAGGGCGCGCCGGACCGCCGGGACCGGCACGTAGGACCGCTCGGCGGGCGCCGGTGCCGTGACCCGCTGCCGCTCCGCGTCCGCGAACGAGACGGTGAAGTTCGTGTCGATGTACGGGCCCACGTCGAGCATGCCGTCGGTCAACCGGGCCGGGATCAGCGGGACATCGTGCTCCGCGCACCAGGCGGCGACACCGCTCAGACTCGTCGACGAGTCCTCGGTGAGCGCGACCACGAGGTCGGGCCTGCCATCGGACGGGAACTCGGACGGAACCCCGGACAGGAACGGGGACGGAACCTCGGTCAGGAACAGCGAGGCGTCCACCTGCGCCGTACGCTCCATGCCCGCCGCGACGAGCAGTTCGGTCACCTCGGCGCCGAATCCGGCATCACCGGCGACCGCCACGCGGGTCCCGCGCAGCCGGTCCAGCACCTCGGCGGTGTTGCGGTTGACGCGCGTGGAGTCGAGGCTGCGCGACCAGTAGCGTGCGGCGTGCGCCGCGCCGCTGCCGGCCTCGGCGCCGTCGGCCGGGTGCGTGCCCGAGGGGTCGCCCTCCTCCAGCAGCCCGCAGGTGTACAGCAGCGCGACCACCTGGGCCACGTGCTCCACCGGCACCCCGGCGGCCTCGGCGATCTCCGCCTGGTCGCGGGTGCCGTCCAGGAGGGGCAGCAGCTTGGGGATGAGGTCCCGGGTGGCCGTGCCACGCAGGATCTGGCGGGTGGGGGAGCCCTCGACGAGCAGTCCGCCCTCGATGGGGAGCAGCACCAGTCCCCGGCAGAGCGCCGGCCTGACCGGCGCGGTGAACTGCGGATCCGTCGCGACGGCGCGGCGCATGTCCTGGGCTGAGATGAGTTTGCTGTCGGCCATGGCCTTTACCTCACTGACGGGCGGGGATCGAGGGCGCGGCCACCGGGGTGGCCGCGCCCGGCGCGGACGGCTCCGTGGCGGGCAGCCACGGGGCCAGGTCGTCGGCCAGGTCCTGCCAGCTGGAACCGTCCGGGCCCGCCCCCGCGCGGGTCCGGCAGCGGTCACAGCGGTGGACGCCGACGACCCGCGCGCTGGTGATGAGCTGTTCCAGCAGGTGCCAGTGGCGTACGGTCCCCGCGTCGCGCCGTCCGCCGTCGTCCGCCAGGCGGTGCAGCAGGTCGAGCGCGGAGCTCGCGGCCAGCGCCACGTGCTGCGGGAGGAAGCCCTCCGGTCCGGCCGCCGGCTCGGCGTCGTAGTGGGCGTGCAGGGCCGTGGTGACCGCGCTGTCCCGCTCGTGCTGCTTGCGCCTCTTGCCGAAGCAGCGGTAGCAGGCACCGGCGCCCGGTACGACCAGCGGGCCGATCCGCAGCCGCGGGTGCTCCGCCACGACGGGGAACCACGGCGTCCGCCAGTCGGCCGACCGGGCGTCGAGGACGTCCGCCAGGTGCGGGACCTCGCGCCAGGAGACCAGGACGCGGACGTCCGCCCGCGGCCAGCCCGCGGGGAACCGCAGATGGCCGTCCCGGTCGGTGGTGACCACGACGCCGTCGTGTTCCCGGCGGAGCCGCTCCGCGACGGCGACACCGAAGTCACCGACTGCGAGCACATGCACCTTGGTCATGGAAGTCCATTTCTCCGAAATGTGTCAGGTCTTGGCGGCCGGGCTCAGGCGAACGGCTGCGGCAGCGGGTTGATCTCCGCCTCCTGGCGCACCGGGTAACCCATCCGCCGCGGCGCGTCGTAGAGCCGCGGGTGGGCCAGATAGCGGGCCCGGTGGGTGAAGGCGAGCGGCATCAACTCCGGTACGAGCACCCGCACCACGCGGAAGCCCACGTCGCGCGCCTCGTCCGTCGTGCACTCCACGGCGACGGCCTCGTAGCCCGCGCGGTCGAGCAGGTCGACGAGCAGCGCGAGGTCGCGCCCGCTCTCCCCGGTGGTCATGGTCGGCATCTCGCTGAAGGCCCGGCGCGCCGGGCCGTCCAGGAGGAAGTCGAAGTCGGACCGCCGGTCCGGCCGGCCCATGTACGACGCGCCGTGGAAGACGTGCTGGAAGTCGTCGACGGACTCCGGCATCTCACGCCGCGCCTGCATGGCGATGCGGGACGACGCGGACTCGCGGACGATCTTCGCGACCGAGTCGGCGGGGTCGAGGCTGGTGTTGCACATCACCATCTGCCCCAGCACCTCGTTGTCCGGGGACAGGTCGATCGAGTAGATCGTCGGGATGCCCAGGTCGGTGGTGGCGTCGAAGAAGACCGTGTCCACCAGGCTCCTGCGCGACTTCTCCAGGAACGGCGCCAGCGCGTCCGGCACGTGGTCGAACTCGATGCGCGGCAGGGCGAGTTTCTGGTACCAGGTCAGGGCGATGGCGTCCCGCTCCACCACCTCGCACAGCGCGTTGACGAGCGCCTGGCCGAGGTCCGTGTGCGTGGCACAGCCGGTGGAGATGGGGTTCCAGGCGCGTTCGCCCGCCGAGAGCGGCGGGATGTGCATCCACGTCTGGACCGCGGGCACCCACTTCGGCTCGCGCCGCGTGAGCGACCAGCCCCGCACCCAGCGCATCGGCGCCCGGGTGTCGACGTCGACGGTCAGCGCCTTGGGGTGCGCGAGCTCCGTCGGCGAACAGCGGGGGAACTTCCGCAGGTCGAGCGCCTCTTCGCCGAGCTCCTCGGCGGTGGCCCAGATGGTCCAGTCGGGCTGCTCGACGCAGGTGGAGTAGCGCTCCAGTGCCTCTGCCACGCACAGCCGGGCGGCCCGCTCGGGGTCCGGCGCACCGCCCGCGCCGTCCATGTCACCGCGCGCGCTCTGTCCCCGTACGGAGAGGGCGACGTTCTCCGACACGTGGGCGATGTCGCCGAGCGAGGCGGTGAAGATCGGGAAGCGGGCGTCACCCGGGTGGTTGGGCAGCCGCTGTGTGCGGTTGACCAGACCGTAGGGACCCACCAGGGCGTCCAGATCGGTGAGCCGGCCGAGGCCGGACTGCAGTGAGGATGTGGTCATCGTTCTTCTCCCTGGTCCCAGCTGAAGAGACGGGCGGCGAGCCCGCCGAAGAGCACCGCCCCGGCCAGCAGGACCAGCCAGTCGAGGGTGAGGCCGTACGTGGAAGGGGCACCGGTCAAGTCATGCGTCAGCGCGTCCACCAGATAGGTGGTGGGCAGTGCCTTGGAGACGTCCCGCACCACCGACGGCAGGAGGTCCAGGGGGAGGAACAGCCCGCTGGCGAACAGGACCAGCGGCATCAGCACGGCCAGCAGCCCGTTGGCCACCTCGGCGTTGCGCATGCGGGCGGCCACCAGATACCCGAAGGCGAAGAGCATCACGGCACCGAGAAACCCCGTGCCGAGCACCCGCACGGCGTCCACCGCCGGCAGGAACCCGAGCCCGACCGCGATCGCCCCCAGCACCACCAGCTGCACCGCGACCAGGGCCAGCCGCACCGGCGCCTGGGCCAGCACGAAGGTCCGCCTGCGCAGCGGGGTCGTGCCCAGCAGGCGCAGGGTGCCGCGGGCCCGCAGCGCGATCAGCGGGGTCGCCGTGCCGAAGAAGGCCATCGACATCAGCGCCATCAGCAGCGCGGTGGGCAGGGAAATCTTGATCGGGTCGAAGGGCTTTCCGCCGTCCGGGGTCCGGAAGTCCACCTTCGAGGCGGAGATCCCGCTGTGCCCGAGCGCCGACCGGATGCCTTTCAGCGCACCGAACTTCGCGGAGTCGATGACCACCAGCGCGCGATCGCCGGAGGTGGCCGACGGATAGACGATGGCGTCGTACCCGGCCAGATCACCGTTCTCCGGAAGGCTCTTCCTGTGCCACGGCTCGGCCTTGAACCCGTCGGAGTGCGACAGTTCACGGACGATCTCCTGCTGATTCCCCGCCGGCGTCACGGCCATCTTGTACGAGCCGCCCGTGTTGAGCATGCCGATACCGATGAACATGGCGACGAAAAGCAGGGGGAAGAGCAGGACGAAGAAGATGGTCTTGCCGTCCCGGAAGAGCTCCCGGCTGTTGGCCTTGACCAATTGTGTGAAGGCGGGAGTGAGTGTGGGAATCATTCGCTCTGCTCCTCGGCCCGCGTGGTCTTCGTGGCGAGGGTGCGGAACACCTCGTCCATGCCGCCCCGGGTGATGGCCAGTTCCGAGGCCGCCCACCTCGGCTCCGCGGCGATGCGCCGCAAGGTCTCGTCGCTCTCGGTCGTACGGACCCGGACGGCCACCTTCCCGGCCCCCTCGGGACGCGCCTCCACCGAGGTCACACCGGGTACGGCGCGGATCTCGTCGAGGTCGGTCCCGGAGTCGGTGGTGAAGGTGACCTCGCTCGTGGTCGTCAGCTCCGAGACGAGCCGCGCCGGCGTGTCACAGGCGGCCACCCGGCCGCCCACGAGCACGGCCACGCGGTCGCACAGCTCCGTCGCCTCGTTCATGTCGTGGGTGGTGAGCAGCACCGTCCCCCCGTTCCGCCGGTGCTGCCGCACCACCGCCCACAACAGCTCCTTGGCCTGCGGGTCGAGCCCCGCCGCCGGCTCGTCCAGCACGAGGACGTCGGGGCGGCCGACGACCGCGACGGCGAGCAGGAGCCGGCGTGCTTGTCCCCCGGACAGCGCCTTGACCCGGCGGAAGGCTGATTCCGTCAGGCCGACGCGCTCAAGCACACCGTCGATGTCGTCGGGGGAAGGATAGAAAGAGGCCCAGAGTTCGACGGTCTCCCGCACGGTCAACTGCGGGAAGAGATTGGCTTCCTGGGGCTGCACCGCGACCATCCGGCGCAGTTCCTCCGTCCCCTTCGCCGGATCGTGGCCGAGCACCTCGACCGATCCGGACGTCGGGCGGCGAAGCCCCGTCAGGCATTCCAGCGTCGTCGTCTTGCCGGCACCGTTCGGTCCCAGCAAGCCGAATATCTCGCCCCGGTGGATTTCCAGGGTGACGTCGCTGACCGCTCTCTTACCGTCGTAATCCTTGGACAGCTCGCGGATCACCACAACGGCACCGGCGGCCGAATCCCCTGAACATCCCCCGTTTTTCTTGACGTTCATGGAATCCACCGCCCTTTCCGTTCTCCCGCTGTCCACAGCCAACGACCTTCGTCCTTCCTTTTCGGCCCCGGCGATCTTCTGCCGGGCCCGCGGCGACTTACGTTCGAATCCTTTCGCGCGGGCGGCACCGGGGGCCTCACCCTGGGGTGGGAGGTGAGTAGTTCCTTCGCAGTAGTCCGCCGGGTGACGGGTGGTACGTACCTGGCCTGCGGGCCGGCCGCGGGGTGACCTGTTTGTCCGCCGGAACCCGACGAAGCCTGGGAAATCCACGCCGGATCTGCCCCAATGACCCCGTGGACGCGTCCCCATGAGACCGAGGAGGTCCCGTGGCACAGATCAGGCCCGGTACGGGAGCGGCGGGCCGGGGAGCCGGGAGGGACGGCGCGGTGCCGAGGCGGGTGCACCTGGTGGCCGCGCTCGGGGGGCTGTCCGGCGTGCTCTACGGCTATGACTCCGGGGCGATCTCCGGCGCCCTGGACCCCCTGACCGCGCGCTTCGGCCTGACCTCCACGGAGCAGGGCCTGGTCACCAGCCTGATCCTGCTCGGCGCGCTGCCTGCCATCGTCGGCGGCGCGCTGGCCGCGCGGCGCTGGGACAGGCGGCAGCTGCTGATCGTGGCCGGTGGCATCTTCGTCGTCGGCTCGGTCGGCTGCGGCGTCGCGCCGGACGCCGCCGTGCTGATGGCCTCGCGGTTCGTACTCGGCTTCGCCGTCGGCCTCGCGAACATGTTCGGCCTCATCCACCTCAGCGAGCTCGCGCCCAAGCAGCTGCGCGGCCGGATCACCGCCCTGTACCAACTCGCCGTCAACATCGGCATCCTGCTCGCCTACTCCGTCGACGACGCTCTCTCCGCGGCCGGCGCCTGGCGGTGGATGCTGGGGCTCGGGGCACTGCCCGCCCTCGTCTTCCTGGCGGGCATGGTGGCGAGCCCCGCCGGACCGCGCTGGCTGATGACACGCGGCCGCGAGTCCGAGGCCCGGCGCGTGCTGCGCCGACTGCGCCCCAGCGACCTCGCGGCCGACGCCGAAGTGGCCGAGATCCGTAACAGCCTGGCCGAACAGCACGCGGGCCCCCGCGAGTTGCTGACCACCTACCGCCCGGCCCTCCGCATCATCCTGACGCTGACCTTCTTCCAGGTCTTCACAGGGATCAACGCAGTGGTGTACTACGCGCCGGTCATCTTCCGCCACGCCGCCGGGGGCGGCGAGGCCGAGGCGGGCACCCTGGCGAACTACGGCGTCGGCATCGCGCTCGTCCTGTCGACGGCGCTCTCGCTCCCCTGCATCGAACGTGTCGGTCGGGTGCGCCTGTTGACGCTCTCCCTCGCCGCACAGGCGCCCCCCATGGTCGCGCTCGCGCTCTTCCCCGCCGTCACCGCGCTCGCCGTCGCGTGCGTCTTCCTCTACACCTTCGCCTTCGGCTTCGGCCTGGGCCCGGTCTTCTGGCTGTACTGCCCAGAGGCACTGCCGCTGCGCGCCCGGGCGATCGGCATGGGAGTGGTGACGTTCGCGCAGTACCTGGGCAACTTCCTCTTCTCCCTGGCCTTCCCGGACACCCTCGACGCCCTGGGCAGCCCGGTCTTCCTGCTCTTCGCCGCCCTCTCGGCGGCGGGCGCGTGCTACGTCGTGAAGCGGGTGCCCGAGACGGCGGGCCGCTCCCTGGAGGAGATCGAGCGGCATTGGAGGCGCGTATGAGCCCCTCGCAGCCGCCTTGGATCGCTCTGGTGGCCGGGGCTCCGGCTGGGCTTCGAGGGGGGCGGCGCCTCGGGGAGCCTGAACGGGCGGTATGGGCGGTATGGGCGGTATGGGCGGGAGGGGCGGGAGGGGCCGTGTGGAACGCGGTGCGGTCCGGGGGTGACCGGCAAGGCGTTCGCTGCGGATCACCGGACGCCCGCCGAGGCCGACGCGGTGGAGGGCCGGAGTGAGCCCGAGGGGTGTCCTGGCCGACCTCTGTCGAGGGGTGCGGCCGGCCGCCGGATCGGGCCAAGGGCGGGGGAGCTGTCCCCGGTGAGTGATGTGTCCTACATCACCCACCGGGAACCTCGATGAGCCACTGAGGGCGACAGGCGACGCCTCACGAGCGCCCTCTTGATCCACTCCAGGACCCCTCTCCGCAGGCCCTCCAGGCACCCGAAAACACTTCAGGCTCGGTTTCCGTTGAAACGGAAACCGAGCCTGAAGTGCTGTTTCAGCTGTCGGGGTGGCGGGATTTGAACCCACGACCTCTTCGTCCCGAATGAGGATCGGTTAATGATCTTTCCTGCCTGGATTGTGTATACGCAGGTCAGGTCGGTGGTCCCGGTTGGTCTCGGGTGGTGTGGAGGGGGCTTCGGGAGCAGGGCGGCTCCCAGATGGCTCCCAAGGGTGCTGCTGCCTGGATGGTGCTGGAGGGGGGCGGGCCGAGTCACACCTTCTTGACGACGATCGTGTCCGGGACCAGCTTCTCCAGGTCGTCGACATCCGAGGTGAAGACGGTGACCTGTCCCCTTTGCTGTCGCGCGATGACGGCGAGCACGGCGTCGATCGCGTACTTGTGGCCGTGCAACTTGCCGTCGGCCAGGAGTCGACGCGCCTGGCGGGCCTCGTCCTTCCCGATGTCGACGACCTGGAGCCGGGACAGTACCCAGTCCCAGCGCTGCTCGGTTGTCCTGCCGTCGTACGCCTCGACCAGGGTCATCGGGGACGTCACCACCTCGGCTTCCCCGCGTGCCGCGAGGTCGAGCCAGGCGATCATCTTCCGATCGCCGCGCACTGCCAGGGAGAGGGCTTCACAGTCCAGGACGAAGACACGGAGAGGCCGCTGTCCGCGCTCGCCGGCTCGCTTCTTCACGCAGCCTCTCCGGCGTTGTGCTTTCCGGCGGTTCGACGCCGCTCGTGTTCGGCGTCGAGTTCGTCCAACTCGTCGAGCGCTGCCGCATGCTCGTCCTCGGTGACGGGGCCGTGTTCTTCCTGCAGCCAGTCGGCCAGTTCCCGGAGCCGGTCCCGGTCACGCTTGAAGCGCAGCGCCTCGGCAACGTACGCCGACAGGCCCCGCTCTGCCGCGTCCGCGCGGATCTCGTCCAGGAGATCCTCGGGAATCGTCACGGTTACCTTCTTCGTCGCCATACAAGAGACCATACTCCTGGTATCCCACTCCTTACCAGCGGGTCAGGTGCTCGACGCTCGGCGATCAGGCGGCCGGGGCAGGGCGTGGGCTGCTGTGGAAGACCTGGCTGGTGTGCCAGGCGCGGTGGGCCGCTGCGACGGGACGGGCACCCGGTTGAGGTCCGATGAGCGGGCGGCCGGCGAGCGCTATGACGTGCTCGCGGGCGGCGGGGCTGTGGCCGACGAAGCGCTGCGAGACCAGGATGCGGTGACTGTCACCGATGCCGAGAACGCCCTTGTCGAAGAGCTTGTGGTGCAGCGAGCACAGGCACAGGCCGTTGTCGACGTCGTCCGGGCCGTCGAACGCCCACCAGCGCACATGCGCGGCCTCCAGCCCGACCGGCACCGCGCCGATCCTGCCGTCGTAGCCGCAGAAGGCGCACTGGTACTCGTATGCCGTCAGGACCTGCTCCCGCATCCGGGGATCCCGCCGCCTGCGCACGGCCGAGACCTGTTCGCTCTCCGACGGCTCCAGCTCCAGGCCGACGGCTTCGCACAGGTCGCCGTGGAGCGAGGGCGGGAAGTTCAGGTCGAGCAGGACCCGTGCCATCCGGCCGAGCAACGACGGCTCGCGCCGCAGCGCCGCCCGTAGTTCCGACGTCAGCCGCCCTGCGGCTCCGACCTCCCGCAGCTCCCGCACGCCGCTGCCGGGGCTGCCCGGTCCGCGATCGGTGCTTACCTCCCACACGCCGTCGCTCACCAGATGGTGGAACGGGTAGGCGGGCGTCGTTCTGTTGGGCGGACCGTACTCGGCCAGCAGTCGTCTGAGGTCGTCCTCCACCGCGCTGTACCGCAGTTCACCGTCGACGTCCTGCTGGAAGCGCCCGAGCGCGTACAGGAACAGCAGCGGCTTGTGCGGAGCGCGGGTCCCGCTTCTGCTCCACTGCCTCAGCTTCGCGGTGCGCTCCAGCCAGTCCATGACCGGCGATCGTAGTGGCGTTGGGGTGAGGTGGTTTATATGGGGCTTGGGGAGCGGGCCGACTCCCAGATGGGGCCCGGACACCGTGGGGCCACTGGCTTCGTGCCGACGTTGCCCGTTGCGGCCTAACGAACCGCGCCGAGGCGACTGCGACGGGTCTCAACCAGGTGCCGCCATCGTTCGCGCGTCTGTCGTTCTCCGTCGATCCACCGCGCTTGCGCAGCATGCTCGGGAAGCGGAGGACCGGCCATGAAGTGCGCAAGCCTGTGGCGGTCCAGCGGTGTGTTGCGGTGCGGCCTGTCCACGGCGCCGACGGGGGTTCTCAACTGCTGCCCGACGGTCGAGATTTTTTCCAGCAGTTCGGCGAGGCCGTGGGGAACGGCAGTGGCCTTTGGGAAGCGGTCGGTGCGGGCTGCCCAGCCGCTTCCGACGGGCTCAGCGGCTGCGTACCCGATGCCGAGTTCGCGTCCCTTGACTACGCGGGTGTCGCCGACGTGCTCGGGTCCGAGGGCGTCGCTGTGGCAGTGCCCGGCGAAGATAACGTCCGTGAACGGGCAGGCGGCGGCCAGTTTAAGGTCCTCGTCGAAGCCGGAGTGGGACAGCACCATCCAGGCATCAGCAAGGTGGTGGTGCTCCAGCATCACCTCGCGCAGGGCCTGCGCCGGGTTGCTGATGCGGTGGCCGGCGCGCTGGTCGGCAGGGAGGGCGTTGAACGCCTGCGGGCCCATCACCCCGGTGACGGCGACGCGGCGTCCTCCGATTTCCTGGATGCGTACGCGGTCGAAGAGCGGTTCGCCGTTGTCATCGGTCGTGTTGGCGCAGACCGTCATCCGGCGCAGCTGCGGTTCGAAGTAGTGTGGCCAGCCGTGGTTTCCGGGCGTAAGCAGGTCGTACAGGGTGGTGAGGACTTCGCGCTCGATACGGCCTTTCCCGAGGTGGTAGAAGCCGCTGCCCTCGAAGAAGTCCCCGCAGTCCACGATCAGGCTGTCGGGCCTGGCGGTGTGGAGGTAGGCGAGCATCGGGGCGGCCGAGTCGAAGGAGGAATGGACATCGGTCGTGGCGATGATCTGCCGTAGCTGCCGGTTCACGGGATCACCTCGCAGATGTCGGCTCCGAGGGCGTGCAGTTTGACTGGCAGGTCGGCGTGGCCGCGCCGGAGCTGTTCCAGGCCGCCGAGGGTCGTGACGCCCTGAGCGGTGAGGCCGGCGATGAGTAGGGCGGAGCCCGTACGGATGTCGGTGGCTTCCACTCCGGCACCGGTCAGTTGCTGCGGTCCGGTGAAGCGGCACTGCGTTGGCGACAGCTCGTCGATCGTGGCTCCGAGGCGGACGAGCTGGGACAGCAGGTTGCCGTGGCGGCCGGGGTTGATGTCGTCGGCGAACAGGTGGGTGCCGGGGAGCGTGAGGGCCAGGGCGATCAGGGGCGGTTCGAAGTCCGCGTCCAGGCCGCCGGGGGACAGGGAGGCGATGGCTCGCAGGGGCCGGCCGGTGGGCTGGGCGTCCTGGGCCTGGACGGCGAGCGTGCCGTCCTCGGCGTCCGCGGGGACGCCGAGCGAGCGCAGCGCGGTGACCAGGGGAGCGATGTCGTCGCGGCGCACGCCGAGGATGTGTGCGTTGCCGCCGCTCACCGCGACCGCGCAGGCCAGGGTGCCGGCCTCGATCTTGTCGCCGGGCACCGTCCAGGCAAGGGGGCCATCAGCGACGGAGGAAGGCGGTTGGAGCGCGAGGACCTTCTCGCTGACCTGACATTCCCACCCGGCAACCTTCAACGCCGCTACGACACTGAGGACTTCGGGCGACAGATTCGGCTGCCCCAGACGCAGCGGACGTCCGGCGACAACCGCGCGCAGGAGCGCGGCGATGCTCGCCCCGCGGGACCGGAACGGCAGCATGATCGACACGGTCCCGCGTCCCACCGTGGCTGCCTCGACCAGGTACCCGTGGTCATCGACGGTCGAGCGGTCGCCGAAGCGCTCGTACACCTTGAAGTGCTGTTCCATCCCGCGTTCCCCGATGGCGCAGCCGCCCGGCCACGGAAGGCGGGCCCGCCCGTATGCGCCGAGCAGCGCCGGGACCAGGTAGTACGAAGCCCGGATCCGGGAGGCAACGGCGCGATCTGGATCCGGCTGCGGCTTGTCGCTCGGCAGGATCACCACAGTGTGCGGGTCGTTGACCGGACGGGCCGCGTGCCAACCGGCCTGCTGGAGAAGGGTGAGCATTGTCTCGACGTCCGTGTTCGCGGGGACGTTACTCAGGTGCACGGGGCGGTGCATGGCCGCCGCGGCGGCCAGCAGGGGAAGGGCTGCGTTCTTCGATCCGTCGACGGTCACGGCGCCGAACAGCGGAATGCTCGGTCGTACGGCGACCACTTCCGCGGCGACTGGGGGAATGCGTAGGGCTGGCAACGGTCAACTCCTCTGCGAGGGAAGATGTGTTGCGGTGGTTAGGAGCGAAGCGCCGAACTCGAACTCGGCCCAGCAGCGCTTACCGGAAGGCAGCGGGTCGAACCCGTAGCGATCCGCGAGTGCGGCGACGAGGAACAGGCCGCGTCCGTCTTCCGCGTCGTCATCTGGCAGGGCGATCTCGGGGATGTTGGCACTGGTGTCGATCACTGCGATCCGAAGCGCCTGGCTGTCCAGGTCGACGCCAGCTGTGATCGGGCCGTCGTGCGCGTGCCGGACCGCGTTCGTGATCAGCTCCGATGTGACCAGCTCTGCTGCGTCGAGGAGTTCGGGTTCGAGAGAGGCGCCCCACGCTCGTATCCCCTCCGCGATCTCCTGGCGCGCGGACGTGGCACCGGCAGGTGTGCCGGAGACGGGAATCCGGATGTGGTGCGCTTCCATGAGCGGCCTCCTGGATCGGTTCGGCCACTCCACGCAACCGCCACACGGGCCCCTCGAACCAGGACGTGTGCCAGCGCTGCATCGTCTACGCAGGAGCTGCATCAAAGTGAACTGGCGGTCCATTACGCTCGGTTGAGCAGGCAGGATCGCCGGCGGCAGGAGGAGCCGTGGCACAGATGGCCGAAGCGCAGAGCGAAGCGAGACGGATCGGTGAAGTGATCCGTCAGGCACGCGTATTACAGCGGCGCTCGCAGAAGGACGTCGCCTCTGCCCTGGGCTATCACCAGTCCAAGGTGAGCCGCCTGGAAGGCGGCAGGGGCACGGAGGACGTCCGGATGCTGCGCGAGGTCGCGCGGGTGCTGGCGATTCCGCCGCACCGCCTCGGCCTCGCCGCCGCTTCGGACATCAGCCCCTCCGATCCCGAGACAGAGGACATGCGCCGCCGTACCGTTCTCGCCGCTGGCATCGCCGCGCTCGCGGCCCCGACCACCACCCCGCACAACAGCCACCAGGACCTCGTCCAGTCCCTGCTGCCCGGAGCGGTCCGTGTGACCGCCGAACCGGTGCCGGACCTCCAGACCCTGCAGGACCAAGTCACCGGCGTACGCCGCCTCTTCTGCACTTGCGACTACACACAGCTGGAAGGCGCGCTGCCCGTCCTGATCGGGCAGCTACGCCAGGCAATCCACGAAAACCCCGGCTCGAGCGACCTGTCGGGTCTCCTCGCCACGACGTACCAGACCTCGGCGAGCCTGCTGCTCAAGCAGAGCGACCAGGGCAACGCCTGGCTCGCGGTCGGACGCGCCATGGCCGAGGCCGAACGCTCAGGCGACCCCGTCGTTCTCGCCTCCAGCGTCCGCGTCCATGCTCACACCCTGGCCCGCGACAGCCACACTGCCCAGGCCGTCACCCTCGTCCGGCACACCGCCGACCAGCTCACAGGCTCGTACGACCAGCGGTCGCCCAGGTATCTCGCGGCGCTTGGCCTGCTGCTCCTGCGCGGGGTCACCGCGGCCAGCAGCGGCGGTGACCGCTCCGCCACCCAGGACTTCCTCACCGAGGCGAAGGAAGTCGCCCGCTACGTCGCACTCGACAGCCCCGGCGCCTGGGCCAACTTCAGTCCGACCAACGTGGCCCTGCACGGACTCAGCGCTGCCGTCGTCTTCGGCGACGCGGGCGTCGCCCTGGACACCGCCCGGCCCCTCATGCGCCGCCACATTCCCGTCCCTGAGCGACGTGCCGCCCTGTGGATCGAGGCTGGGCGTGCCTACAGCCAGCAAGGCCGCCTGGCGGACGGGTACCAGGCCCTGCGCATCGCCGAGAGCTGCGCGGCCCAGGACATCCGCCGACCGGCCGTCCGCGAGCTGGTGGCCGACATGGCCGCCCGTGACCGCCGCCGTACGCTGCCTGAACTGCACCGCTTCAGCCGCCAACTGGGAGTCCCCGCATGAGTGATCAGCCCAACCAGCAGCAGACCAAGAATCCCTTCCTGTACGTCGTCGTGTGCGCCTGCGGCATCGCCGGGGACGTCGGCAAGCTGATCACCTCGGCCCAGGAGGCGAACTGGGACGTCGGCGTCGTCGCCACCCCGCAGGGCCTCGGCTTCATCGATGCCGAGGCCGTCGAGGCACAGACCGGCTACCCGATTCGCTCGGCCTGGCGCCAGCCCGGCGACCCGCGCCCGCTGCCACCGGCTGATGCCATCGCGGTGGCGCCGGCGACCTTCAACACGATCAACAAATGGGCTGCGGGAATCTCCGACACCTTGGCGCTGGGCATCCTGTGCGAGGCATACGGGATGGACATCCCGATCGCTGCCTTCCCGTACCTGAACCGGGCCCAGGCCGCCCACCCCGCGTACGCACGCAGCCTCGACGTGCTCCGCGAGATGGGCGTCCTGATCGGCTCGTACGAGCCCCACAAGCCGAAGGCCGGCGGCGGTGCCGACCGCTACCGCTGGGAGGAAGCGCTGGAGCTGCTTACTCCGAAGCTGTCCGCATCGGCATGATCAGCAGGTGTACGGGGCGAACGGACGAACCGGTTCGCGGATGAGGCGGAGGACTCAGTCGAGTTCGACCCAGTCTTCTCCCCGAGCCGATCCAAGAGCGGGTCCAGGTAGCGCACCAATACATCGGTGACCTCCCGCTTCGTACGCCGGTACTCCTGGGCGCGCTTGATCCGTGCCCTGGCCTCTTCGAGTTCCACCCCGGCTTGGCCGGAACGGGATGAGGCGTGCACCGATCCTTGCGACATGGCGGATTGGACGGGCAATCGCCTCGGATTTCCTCGCAGATGACGCTAAGGAAGGAAGCGGACGCTGCGCCCTTGGGTGCCCGTGACCAGCGCCGGACCGCTTCTCACCGGTCGTCTTCACACCACCTCGCGAACCACGCATAAGCAGACTCCCGCGAGATCTGTAACCGCCCGGACACCATCGGCGGTACCACTCCCTCCTCGAACAACTCGGCAGCGACCGCGAGCTGACGGGGAGCCCGGCCGCAGAGACGGACTGGGCGCGTCAGCGGCCTCGGCGTAGGGTCCGAACAGGATCCGACTGAGGGGCGATCAGATGGGCAACCACGTTTCGGAGGCTCTGGCCTCTCTCGGCCACTGGTACGTGCGCCACGCTCCCGGTTCGCTCGGAAAGGCTTCGCTGGCCGCGGAATACCTGAATTCCCGGTTGCGCGACCACCCTCGTCGGTGCGTAGTCCGTTCCCGAGCCGGCGACCGCTTCGTTGTCGACACTCAGGACCTGATCCAGCGGTATCTGTACCTGTTCGGGGTGTGGGAGCCGCACATGACGGGCTGGCTTCAGCGTCGGCTGCACCCGGGGGACACCTTTGTCGACGTCGGGGCGAATATCGGGTACTTCAGCCTGCTCGCGTCCCGTCTCGTCGGCAGTGAAGGCCACGTGGTGGCGATCGAGGCGTCCCCGGCCTTCCACCAGAGCCTTCTGCGGAACGTTCGGCTCAACGGGCGCCACAACGTCCGCGCGGTCAACACCGCTGTGTCGGGCAAGCGGGAGCTGCTGGAGTTCGTGCTCGCCAGCGACCGCAACTTGGGGGCGAACAGCATCGTCCCGTACGACGGCCCGGCCGCTTCGACCTTCGAGGTGGAGGCCCGGCCGCTGGCGGAGGTTCTCACGGCCACGGAGATCGCCGCCGCAAGGGTGATCAAGATAGACGTGGAGGGCGCCGAAGGCAGTGTCGTTCGGGGCATGGCCCCTCTGCTCGACAAGCTCCGCCCTGACGTCGAGATCACCGTTGAGGTGACTCCGGAGCGCATGGCGAAGCTGGGTGATTCCGCGGAAGAGCTGCTGGACACCATGCGTGACCACGGTTTCCACGTCTACCGACTCGCCAACGACTACGCCCCCGAGAGCTATCCGGCAGCACTGCGGGGGCGCTCCTCGGTTCCCGTTCGCTGGCGAGGGCCCGTCGTCGACGAGAGCGATCTCGTGTTCTCCCGGGTCGATGCTGAGACTCTTCCCTGAATGCCGTACGGCCCGGCTCTGACCAGAGCCGGGCCGTACGAGTCTTGCGGCGGTCACCCAAGCCGAAGCGTCGCCACCGAATGGGCAGCAGCTTGCCTCCTGAGCACAGCGGGCACTTGACGCGGAAGGTCTGCTTGCACGTGGAGCAGCCTTCGAAGCCGCAGCAGTCCGGGCACCAGATCGTGGCATCGCCGGCGCAGCAGCCGCAGTAGTACTCAACCCGCTTCTTCGCGGCCTTGGTCCGGGTCACCTGGTGATCCCTTTCGACACCTTCCGGACCTTGCTGCCGCTGTCCTCGCCCTCCGCTTCGTTGTCCTCGTTCTCGTCCTCGTCCTCCGGCTCGTCGTACGCCGGCACGGACAACCGAGCGCCTCGGCTTTGCGCGACCCGCAAGACTTCGCCCAGCGCTTCGACGGTCCGTGCAAGGGCGAATCGGAGCAGGTACTCCCCGGCCTCCGGTTCAGCGAGTAAGGACTTGGCGCCCGACAGGACCTCGGCACCGGCGTTCGTCTGCTCCGTCTCCACGTTGTCGGCGATCTGGGACAGGGCACTGCTGCTGGCACAGTCCACGCTGAGGAGGCACGGCTTCCCCTCGGGGGAGTCCCACGGGAGAAGCCGGAAGCCTGAGTCGACGCAGTCCTCCACCTCAGGTGGCGCCGCCTTCCGATGCGTGAAGACAGCTTCGGTGCGGTCCCCGCGGAGCACCAGGAGCGCGAGTTCCACGACGTGACCGTCCGCGTCGAACGACGTGCGTTCTATCGCGATCACAGGGGTCTTGGTCGTGATGTGGAGGAGGTTCGCTTCCTCCGTGCGGGGAAGCCGGGCGGTGACGCGCTCGACTGTCGACGCCACATCAACGCCAGCGCCGGCGAGCAGCGACCGGATGTCCTCGCCCCATGGGGACCGGCTTGTCTTGGGGACCTTGAGCTCCGCCACGTTCCAAGGGACATACACGCGCGCCAACGTCTGTGGAGCCTGGTAGAGGTGGCTGAGGTAGGTGTACTCGGTCAGCCGAGTGTCCACCGGTACGTCGAGAAGCTCGGACAGGGCGGGGTGTGCCCCCATCTGGCGGGCGTTCACGTCGACCTTCAACGCCTCGTCCAACGAAGCGCGTTGATCGGCAGGGTGTCCCTCGCCGACGTACGTGATCCGCTCGCGCTGACGGCGGACGAAGTTCCCTCGGCCGTGGAACTTCTCCAGCAGGCCATCGGCCTGGAGCACATCGAGCGCGCTCCTCAACGTGGGGTGGCTGACCTTGTACCGAGCAGCGAGCTCCTTCTCCGACGGCAACTGCGAGCCTGCCGCGTACTCGCCGGATTCGATGAGATGCCGGAGGTCGTCCGCGATGACCTGATAGTGGGACCCCATATGGATCACCACCCCTTGGGGATTCGGTAGGCGGGCCGACGGTCCGCGGGCGAGCACGTGCGCGTGAGCATCAGAGCGTCACCGCCCCGCCGAAGGACGGGCAGATCAACAGCGCCCGGCGGTTCGGTTGGGTCCAGAGCCGAACGCGTTCTTCGACGGTCAGCACGTATGGGCGGACGAGGGCGGCCTCTTCGGCGCGGACGGCCTCTGCCCAGTAGGGAGGCAGCGGCGGCCGGTGTGCGACCGGCGCGACCGTTTCCTCGTTCTGTCGCGTTGTCGACGTGGGCTGGCGGTGGCGTCCAGCCGGGGGAACAAATTGCCTCCTGGTCCAGGAGGCGGCGCGGCGGATAAAGTCGAACACGCTGATCAGCTCCTAAGGCTGATGGCCGTGCCCCCGGACAGTGCTCGCTGTCGCGGGGGTTTCCTTGTTGACCGCGGCCCAAGCGGTGCGGCCGCTTCTGCTGCCGATCGCGATGCCCCACCAGTCCGCGGCGACGAGAGCTGCTAAGAACTCGCGCCATGACTCGGCAGGGACCTGGTCCGGCACCTCCGTCTCGATGTGCGTGTAGGTGTCGTGATCGGTCACCCGTGGGGTGAGGCCGACGGCGGAGAGGCGTGCAGCGATGGCGTCGACTCGGGCTTCGGGCGTGCACAACGCGTTCCTCCGTCGCCGTGCGATCACTGGGCGCGCATGGGTCACCTAGATCTAAAGCTAGGCGCCTAGATGTATTCTAGGCGCCCAGCCTAGAGCTAGGGGCCTAGATTTTCCATATGCGTGAGCAGCCACCTCATCTCCAGTTCGCTGACGTGCTCCGGGAGCGCATCGACAGCCAGGAGTGGGCACCGGGCGACCGCCTGCCCTCCCGTGCGCAGTTGGCGCAGGAGTGCGGTGTGACCGACGGCGTCGTTCGCCGTGCGCAGGAGGTGCTCATCGAGCAGGGCGTGCTGGAAGGCCGTGCTGGCTCGGGGACCTACGTCGCGCAGCGGCGCGAGCGCGTGCGCATCACGCGCTCGCCGCGTCGAGAGCGGGCCGACGGGTCTCCCTTCGCCGCTGACGTGGCAGAGGCAGGAATGCGGGGGACCTGGGAGAGCCGTACGGACGGCATGGTGCCCGCGCCGCCGGGCATCGCCGCGCGCCTCGGTATCGCCGAGGGGGACTACTGCGTGCGCACCACGTACGAGTTCCTGGCCGACGACAAGCCGGTGCAGATCTCGGCGAGTTGGGAGCCGTACGACATCACCGCCGGCTCTCTGGTCATGCTGCCCGAGGCGGGGCCTCTGGCCGGCAAGGGTGTGGTGCGCCGCATGGCCGATATCGGCATCACGGTCACCCGCGCCGTGGAGCGGCCGGAGCCAGGACATGCGAATGCCGAGGAGGCACACCTCCTCGGCATTCAGCGCGGTTCACTCGTCACGCGCATCGAGCGGACGTACTACAGCGACGACGGGCGCCCCGTCGAGACGGCGGACATCGTCGTGCCCGCCGGTCTCGGCGAGATCGTCTACGAGGTGCCGATCAACCCGTAGCCGGGAACTGCCAGCGCACATAGGCCAACGCCCGCGCCCGCGCCTCCACGACGGCCATGCGGGTGTCGCGCTCCGCGGCATCGGTGTGGGCGGCCTGCCCCGTCGCCTGCCCCTCCCACTTGCGGTAGAGGAGCCCCACCTCGCGCGTGAAATATCCGCGGCTGACGGCGTCCAGCGCGAGCAGGAGCCCGGTGTCCTCCGAGGCCGGAAGCGCCATCCACCCGCCCAGGGCGAGCAGCAGGTCGCGGCGGACGCAAAGGGTCGCCGGGTGGACCTGGGCGCGGTAGTTGTTCGCCCGCCAGTGCGCGAGCACCGCTCCGCGCTCGATCGGTCCGTCTTCCGGGTCCTGGTCGAAGCCGACGAGCTTGCCGTCGGGCATCAGGTCCAGGACGCGGGACGTGGTCCAGCCGAGGCTGGGGTCACGTTCGAGGACGGCCAGGTCGCGGGCCAGTGCGCCGGGCGGGAGCTGGTCGTCGGCGTCCAGGATCTTGACGTACTCGCCGTCAGCGTGCGCGAGAGCCAAGGTCCGGGCGACGCCGGGGCCACCGGGTCGGCCCTGCCGGAAGGTCACCCGCACGTCATCGGTGGGGACGTGGGGCGCGACCGCGTCGCTCTTCCCGTCCTCCTGGATGACCCAGTGCCAGTCCCAGCCTTCCGGGAGCTCCTGCTCGCAGAGGGACTTGTACGCGTCCGCCAGGTGGTGAGCGGAAGGCGCGTGCACAGCGGTGACGATGATGATGCGCCGGCGCACGGCACTCACCACCTTTCCAGGGGAGTAGTGAACGTCATTTCCGTGCGATCGCCGGGCAGCGTGATGTCCGACAGCTCCACGACCCGGCCGTCGGTGTCGTACGAGGTCTTCCGGAGCAGGATCACCGCGGTGCCGGGCTCCAGCTCCAGCTCTTCCGCCTCTTCCGGTGTCGGCGGGCGGGCGGTGACGCGCTCTTCGATGCGGCCGAGCTCGATCCCGACGGTGAACAGCTGGTTCTGAGTGCCACCGGGCCAGGGCTCGTTGGCCGCGTCCAGGAGATCCGGGTTCTCCGCCACCATGTCGCGGACGAGATAGGAGGTCACCAGGGCGAAGGGGGCTCGCTCGGCGGCGTACCGCGTTCGGTAGGTGCGCACGATGAGGGCCGAGTCCTCCGGCACCCCGAAAGCCTCCGCGATCTCCTTGCCCGCCTTGGCCTCGCGGTAGGCGGCGTGGAAGACGAGGTCGTTCACCTGTAGGCCGGTGTCGTGCTCCGTCGCGCCGGTGGCGGCTCGCCGCTCTTCCGGTTCGCGGGCACGATTCTTCTCCCACTGATGCCGGAGGTTCGTGCGCAGTACCGCGGTGCGGGTCTTGCGCACGAAGTTGCCGCGGCCGTGCTGCTTCTCGATCAGACCTTCGGAGCGGAGGAGCCGGAGCGCGTCGCGGACGGTCGGAACGCTTCGCCCGTACTTCTCGGCGAGCGCCGTCTCCGACGGCAAGCGCTCACCAGGTGGGAGCTGACCTGCGCGGATGGACTGGCGGAGGTCGTCCGCGATCTTTTCGTACGCGTTCGCCATGGTGCTTCACCGATCTGTTGCCTGACGGCGCTCAGCATACGACTCCTAAAGAGGACTTGACGAGTTGACGAGACTCACGTCATAGTTGGCAACTCCTAAAGAGGACTTGAGGAGTTGACCTCTTGAGGAGTTGAGGTGCCCGGAGAGCCCGGTGAGACGGGGTCGAAGGCAGCGCGAGTCCCTTGAGAACTGCACAGAGTGCCTGGACGAACGAGTGTTTTTGATCCCGGCGCGGCCCCTGGGGCGGCGCCGGAGGTCATGGCCACTCGTCTCGAACGAGCGGTTTCCCGGCGTGACCCTGGGGCGGGCCTGAGCGCCCGCGGCCGGGTTTCCTGCCTCCACTCCCGAAGGGGGATCAATGAAGCTGGCAATCGGCGATGTCGTCCGCGGACGTGATGACGCGGACCTCGGCGTCGTGGCCGGGATCGTCAACCATGGCAACGCCAAGCTGGTCATGGTCCAGGGGTCCGGCGGAATGCCTCACCTGGCTGCACCGGGCGCGCTGGTCGTCGTTGCCCGACGCGTCCAGTCGACGACCACGGTTCAGGGCGTCGTGGCCTTGATCGCTGTCGGTATCGCCCTGCTCGCCGCCTACATCGGCTGCCGGTCCGCTCGGGAGCTCGGCGCCGACTGGCTCCTGACAGTCCTGTCCGGACTCGGCGGATACGCCGCGGTGATGGGCGCCCACCAATGGTGGGTCCTTCTCACCGGACCGCGGCGACTCCGTGTCTGACCGCGCAGCGTCCGGTAACCCGCGCTGATCAGCTGGTCAGCGTCAACACCTTCCGCTTCACCAAGCCCTGACCACGTCAGGCCGCGCTCGCCACGTTCCACACGTCGGGCCCGGCCGCTGCTTTGGCGGGTAGGGCCGGGCCCGACTTCCCTCCCGTTCAGGAAGGAAGTGTCAGTGAAGCACGAAGCCAGCAGTGGGCCCGACCCCGATCACCGCGAGGTGGTTGACCTCGGCAAGGCTCGGGTGGAGCACAACCTCCGGGCAGAGGCGGTGAGTTCTTCCTCCGCCGAGTCCGGTACCCCGGAAGCAGTCATCAGTATCGATCGCCCCGGCGGGCCACCGGGCCCCGGGCTGCTGGATCGGGTGCGCGGTGCGAAACGGCGCCCCGTCATTCCGGCATGGGCGAAATCGCAGCAGGAGTTCAAGGCAGCAGGCAAGGGGCTCGCCACGTACGCGTGGCATGTTGCCGCGTACCACGCGGTGCGGACGCCCTGGTACGCCTCCCGCCTTGCGCTACAAGCGCCTCAGGGCGCGGCGCGGTTCGTCGGCGGCGCGTTGCGGTGGGTGGCGGACGCCGAAGGCGAGCCGCTCCGGCAGTCCGCGGCGACCAACGAGGACGTCGGCGACTACCTGAAGCTCTCCCGGCAGAGGGACCGCCGGGTGCGCTGGCGGACGGTCGTCATGGTCGGCGCCTCGATGGTCGGGACCGTCACCGCGTTGTCGATGTACGTCCTCGCTCCGACGTGGCTGCTCGCGCTCTGCGGCTCCGTCGCGACGATGGCCATGGGCTGGCTGGGCCAACCGGCCGACGCTCCGGTCATCCGCAGGGCCGTGGAGATCCCCCGGGCACACAAGCTCACCAGCGACATCGTCCTGCGTGCCCTCGGTGCTCTCGGCATCGCCGCCATCAACCAGGCGCAGAGCAAGGGCGGGAGCGGCTTCTCCTTCACCGCTCCCATCACCCGTGACGGGGCCGGCTGGCGGGCGGAGGGCGATCTCCCGTACGGCGTGACCGTCACGGATGTGATCGACAAGCGTGACCGTCTCGCCTCCGGTCTGCGCCGCCCCCTCGGCTGCGTGTGGCCCGAGGCGGTGCCGGACGAACACACAGGACGCCTGGTGCTGTGGGTCGGGGACGAGGACATGTCCAAGGCCCCAAAGCCCACGTGGCCGCTGCTCAAGGGCGGCACGGTCGACCTGTTCAAGGCCGCGCCGTACGGGACGGATCAGCGCGGCCGCTGGGTGGACGTGACCTTGATGTACGTCTCGGGCATCATCGGAGCCATCCCGCGCATGGGGAAGACGTTCCTGCTCCGCCAGCTCCTGCTGATCGCATCGCTGGATCCGCGCGCGGAACTGCACGTGTACGACCTGAAGGGCACCGGCGACCTGGGCCCGCTGGAGCGCGTGGCGCACAGCTACCGGGCGGGCGACGACGAGGACGACATCCAATACGCCCTACGTGATCTCCGGGCGTTGCGGAACGAGTTACGGCGTCGCGCCAAGGTCATCCGGGACTTGCCGCGGGACATCTGTCCGGAGTCCAAGGTGACCAGCGACCTCGCCGGCAAGAAGGGCTTGGGGCTGCATCCGATCGTGGCGGGTGCGGACGAGTGCCAGGTCTGGTTCGAGCACCCCGAGCACGGCAAGGAGTTCGAGGAGATCTGCACCGACCTCGTCAAGCGCGGGCCCGCCCTGGGCATCACGCTTCTCCTCGCCACGCAGCGCCCGGACGCGAAGTCGCTGCCCACCGGGATCTCCGCCAACGCCTCAAGCCGCTGGTGCCTGAAAGTCATGGGGCAGTTGGAGAACGACATGGTTCTCGGCACCTCCGCGTACAAGCGGGGCGTTCGCGCGACCATGTTCGCCTGGGGTGACAAGGGCATCCACTACTTCGTGGGTGAAGGAGCCGACGCCCGCATCGTCGCCGCCGCCTACGTCGACGCACCCACGGCCGACGTGATCGCCCTCCGCGCGTACAAGCTCCGCAAGGAAGCCGGCCTCCTCTCCGGACACGCCCTCGGCGAGGAGCCCGAGCCCGATTCGCCGTCGTTCGACTTGCTGCGGGACATCGCCGCGGTCGTTCCCGCCGAGGAGTCCAAGGCGTGGAACGAGACGGTGGTCGCCCGACTGGCCGAGCTCCGGCCGGACGCCTACGACGGGTGGGCCGCCGAGCAGCTGACGTCGGCGCTGAAGCCCTACGGCGTCCGCACCGTGCAGCTGTGGGGAACCACCGAGGACGGCAAGGGCGCGAACCGGCGCGGCATCAAGCGCGCCGACATCGTCAAGGCGATCGCGGAACGTGACGGAACGGCCGAGGCCGCATAGCCGGCCGCGCCGCTGGGTCTAGCGGGCACCCCCGCTAGACCCAGCACCTCCGCTAGCGGCCAAAACGTCATCTGACCTGCGCTCTAACGCCTATCAGCCCTCTGCGGGCACCTCCCGAATTCCGCCCTGAGAGGGGTTTTCGATGACCTCCCTGCTCACCGCTATGCCCGGCCTCATATTCATCGCTCTCTGTTACGCGTGCCTCTGCGCCGCGAGCCCCCTCGGAACCTGCCGCAAGTGCAAGGGCTGGGGCTTCCGGATGCGCCAGACCCGCAACGGGCGGCTCAAGCGCGGCCGGGACTGCCGCCGCTGCGACGGCTACGGCAAGCGCGTCCGCATCGGTCGACGCCTCTACAACGCGACCGTCCGCCTCCACCGCGAAGGCGCCCGCTGACCCACCCGAGGAGCCTCTCCCATGTCGTTCTCGATCTCCGCTCTCCTGCTGTTCGGGCTGCTCCTGGCCATGCTGGTCCGCTCGAAGTCCGTCGGTATCGGCTCGGCGGCGGTCGCCGTGCTCTTCGGCTACTACCTCAGCCGGACCGGCGCCTCCGCACCCATCGACCAGGTCATGTCCGCGGTCGGCAACGCCGTTCCCAAGTTCGGCAAGTGACCTCGCACTTCACGCCCACTTCGCACCCGAGGGGAATTCCCATGACTGACCAGTGCACGTCCACCCGACGCATTTCGCTGATGGCCTCGGGGGAGCTACGGGACGCCCTGACGGCCATCAAGGAGGGCAAGGGGCCGACGGCCGTCGCCGCGCTGATGGCCATCGACCCTCACTCGTGGCAGGCGATCGAGCAGCGGCTCGCCGCCCTCGTCGGCAGCGACCTCCGCGCGTTGCTGTTCACCGCGGCAGCCGAGGCCGACGCCGCGGCTTCGGCTGGCTGACGGTTCCCTGTGCGCTCCCGACTCCTGAGCCGGGAGCGTGCCGAGGGCCGGACAACCTGCCCGTACTCCAGCCGCGGAGGACCCCATGCCCCACCCCACCATCGCGTGGTTCGACAGCCTGACCGAGAGCGTGGCCGCTCTCGGGGCTGCCGCTCGCGACACCCGATTCGCCAACCAGGCGGCCCGCGCGGCCTTATGGGCCGTCGAGCCCGGACGCTTGCAGTCGGTGCACGGCCTGCTGAGCGTCCCCGGGAAGTACATGATCCGCCCCCACAACGACACTCTGGGGCAGCTCCAGGACCTGTGCCGGGCCCACCAGTCCGGCATCGCCGCCCTGCACGAGAACACGGCGCGCGCGTACGCCTACGGAACCGCCACCGCCCTGCTGTCCGTGATCAAGGGCGAGCAGCCGCAGTTCGTCGAGCTGGGTCGCGACGAGGCCGGCCAGCACTCGACCCCGTTCAGCTTCCTGCCCGACTTCGGGGAAGCCCTCGCCCACTGGGCCGGAAGCGAGCGCCTCAACGCCCTCCGATGGGAGGCCGAGAGCCGGGAACACGCCGCAGCCGTGGCCGACGCGTTCGCCCAGTGCGAGGAACTGGCCGACTACGAGTCCGCCGACCTGACCGAGGCCCGAGCCCTCGCCGCCGGACTGGCAGACAGCTGGTGCGCGTACGGCGAACAGGCCGAAGCCGCCCTCCACTTCCTGATCACCTCTGGAGAGAGCCAGTGACGACTGAGCCCAACACCAACAACCCCTTCGTCGCGTACGCGGGCGCGCCGAGCATCGTCACGGAGATGACCTGGGTGACCGGGCGGAGCGCCCCTTCCGCGGAGTGGGAGCAGGGTCGCGAGTTCTTGCTCCGTAAGGCCGCGATGCTCGACCGCATGGCGGCCAAGGAGGCGGCCATGTACGTCCCGGGCATGGCCACCAGGGTCGTCGAGAGCGCTGTTCAGGCGGCGCGCACGCTGGTCGAGTACGACGTCGAGCACTCCGGCTTGAGCCTCAAAGGGGCTGAGCTGGTCACCGACGAGGACCACCGCGAGTACGTCCGCCACCAGTACCACGAGTGGCTCCGCGCGCAGTGCGCCTGATCTCACCCGGGGCAGCGGCCAACCCGTCAAAGTAGCCCGCTGCCCCGGCCTCCCCGTCCCATCCAGGAAGCAGGAGGTGCCAACAGGATGCACCACAACGCCCCTTGCCCGCTGCCCCGGGTCGCTGTTGAAGCGGCTGTGCGCGGTGGGCGCGTCTTACCTCTCGTTCGGTACGGCAGGTGCCCATCTGGGACGAGGCCCTTTCCAGCGGCCGCCATCACCACCCCCGTCGTCGCTCTGAGGCAAGTGACCGGCGGTGTTCGGCTTGCCAGAAAGGCTGGTGACCAGGGAGAGAACAGGGGGACGTACATGGGCAATCGCGGTCGCCACAGTGCTGCCGACGAAACCTTGCCTCACCTCTACCGCCCGTGCGAGATCGCCGAGGCGCTCGGCTGTTCTGAGTGGTGGGTGAAAGAACAGGCGCGGCAACGCCGTATCCCCTTCACCCGAGTTGGTGGGGCCTACCGCTTCACGGTGGAGCATTTCGCCGAGATCATCCGCGCTTTTGAGGAGCGCCCGCTCCAGAGCCGGGAGTCCGAGCCGCAAGGAACGGTCGCCCCACGTCTCCATCAGTCGCATCACGCGGTGCCGATGGCAGTCCCTCTCCGAGCCAAGCGACCTCGGCGGGTGAGTCCTCCGGACTCTCCACCCACCGTTGCGTGACCTGCTGGAGGGGATGAGAGCAGTGGGTTTCGCAGAGAAGCGCAGGGGCTACTTCCGCGCTCGCTACCGGGACAGCTCAGGTCAGATTTTCACTGTAGTGGACGAATACGGTGAAACAGTCCGCTTCAGCGGCAAGCGCGCGGCAGTGAGGTCTGCAAATGACCACGAAACCAGGGTCAGGCAGAACGCAAGGGCGGAAGCGCCCATCGAAAAGGGCGTGGAGATCCCTGCGGTCCCCGTGGCGCGCTCCATAACTCCTGTGGAGGGCGCGACTGCCGCCGCTGCCGCCGAGCCCGGAGTCACCTTCGGTGAGTATGCGAATGGGTGGTACGGCGAACAGGACCTCGCTCTTTCCACCATGCAGAACTACAAGCGACACCTTGAGGAGCATCTTCTCCCCGAGTTCGGGGAGAAGGCGCTCGCGGAGATCTCGCGCGGCGATGTGACCGCCTGGGCCAAGAAGGAAGGGGCGCTCTACGCGGCCTCCAGTGTGAAGACATGGCGGAGCACCCTGCACCTCGTCTTCGCCGACGCCGTGGACGAAGGCCTTCTTACCGCCAACCCGGCGGCGAGGCGGCGTGGCCGCGGCAAGCGTGCTGGACGTTCGCGAAACCGTAGCCCAGAGAAGGTGACCACGGATGCGCTCGGCATCCTGCTCGTCGCTGAAAGGGCATCGCTGCTGTCCGGTCGTGACGACGAGTTCGTTGCCGAGATCACCAGGGGTTACACCGGCATGCGCTGGGGCGAGACGGTCGGGCTGGAGCCCGAGTTCTGCCGCCCCGAGACGGTGCGGGTGGAGTGGCAGCTATACGAGTTGGATTCCGGCGAGCTGCACCGTTGCTCGCCGAAAGACGACTCGTTCCGGGACATCGACTCACCGGAATTCCTGTCGGCTCTGATCTCCGATCACATCGCGCGGACCAGTCCGACACCGTGTAGATGCCATGGACGCAGATATGTGTTCCGCGGCCATGGCGAAGCCAACGACGTCGCTCCGCGCTCCGGAGTGAAGCTGGTCGATGTCGCTCGGCAAGCCGGGGTCTCCATAGGAACGGCTTCGAACGTGCTGAACCGCCCGGAGGTCGTTCGAGAGGAGACGCGGGCCAGGGTCGAGGCAGCCATTGCGGAGCTCGGCTATCTGCGTGGTGCCCTCCCCGGGGAGACGGCGGCTCACCCACGACGGTCGGGTTACGCGACCTGGATCTTTCAGCCGGCTGCCACGGGCTGGTACCCGAAGAAGGCTCCGCAGGAGGCGCACCCCGTGCCTGTGCTCGCTGACCCTTGGCCTGGGGTGCCTGCGCGTGGGCGTGGCGCCTCTCAGCGGGCGGAGGCGTGCTGGGTGCCGATCGCGCGGGGACTCACTCCGCACGGGCTCCGCCATTCCCACAGCACGATCATGGAAGAGCTGGGGACACCGCCGAAGCTCATGGACGAACGGATGGGCCACGAGGACGGTACGGTGCAGGCGCGTTATAGGCACATCACTCCGGGGATGCGCCGACGGCTCATGGAGGGGCTGACCGAAGTGTGGGAGGCGTCGTTGGCGGCGCGCTTCGCGATGTGTCCCAGATCACCCGTCCGAGTTCTCGATGAGCTGCTGAGGGCGCTCCGGTAGGAGTCTTCTTGGGGAGCTCGGTTTCATGGTCTGCTCCCCGTTTGCTCCCCACCTGCTCCCCGCGGTGGCATCCAGGCGCGCAAAAACACTTCAGGCCCGGTCTCCTCGTTAGAGGAGACCGGGCCTGAAGTGCTGTTTCAGCTGTCGGGGTGGCGGGATTTGAACCCACGACCTCTTCGTCCCGAACGAAGCGCGCTGCCAAGCTGCGCTACACCCCGATCGCTGCTCCAGAACCCGTTTTCGCAGGTCCCCGGCGCAACGAGCTCTACTTTAGCGGACCGGAGCCCAGAGGTGAAATCCGATTGCCGGGGGTGCGCAGGTGGGGGCGTATGCGGTCGATGAGGACGAGGGCCAGTGCCAGGACGTAGAAGGCCAGGCCGAAGACCACGGCGTTGCCGAGGACGCCCGCGTAGCCGTGGAGGTCGACGTCCAGGAAGGGGTACGGGTAGCGGCCCTCCGTGCCGGGGTCGAGGAGGGCGCCGCGGGCCAGGGCGAAGGGGAAGTAGAGGAAGGGGTAGGCCAGCCACTGCCAGGCGTGGCGCAGGAGGAAGCCGCCGGGGGCGGTGAGGACGAGCCAGTCGAGGGCGGCCGCGAGGGGGGTCACGGTGTGGAGGAGCTGGTTGGCGACCGATTCGAGGGGCGTGCGCTCGCTGGTCATGGAGAAACCGCTGGAGTCGTTCGACAGCACGAAGTGGAAGACGAGGCCGGTGATCGCGATGTACAGCAGCGCGCCGCCCGTGATCCGTGGGGAGAGGGCGGGGCGTGCGTTCCAGGCGCGGTGGGCGGACCAGGCGAAGGCGACGGCCACCAGCAGGTTGGACTGGACCGTGAAGTAGCTGAACAGCCGGCCCAGGTCGGCCGAGTCGATCATGTCCAGCACGATGCCGGTGAACGCGGCGAGGGCCACGAGCGCGCGGAAGGCCGCCGCGAAGGGGCGGCGGCCGGTGGGGACGACCGCCGATGCGGGGACGCCCGCCGCGCCGGGCCGCCCGAGCCGGGTGGTGGAGGAAGTCGGGTCGATCATCCCTCCACGGTACGGGCGGCCTCCGGAAACCCTCCTGGATCAGTCGCGGTCGTCGCGGGGGGTGAGGGTGAGCAGGGTGACCTCCGGGGGGCAGGCGAAGCGGACCGGGGTGTAGCGGTTGGTGCCGCAGCCCGCCGAGACGTGGAGGTAGGAGTTGTGGCCGCCGGCCCGGTGGGTGGAGAGGCCCTTGACCCGCTGGGCGTCGATGTCGCAGTTGGTGACCAGCGCGCCGTAGAAGGGGATGCAGAGCTGGCCGCCGTGGGTGTGCCCGGCGAGGATCAGGGGGTACTGGTCGGCGGTGAAGGCGTCGAGCACCCGCAGATAGGGGGCGTGGACGACGGCCATGGAGAAGTCGGCGCCCTCGCGGGGGCCGCCGGTCACCTCCGCGTAGCGGTCGCGCTTGATGTGCGGGTCGTCGAGGCCGGTGAGCGCGATGTCATAGCCGTCGATCTTGAGGCTGCCGCGGGTGTTGGTGAGGTTGACCCAGCCTGCGGAGTCGAAGCCGTCGCGCAGCTCCTCCCAGGGGTTGTGGATCACGCCGACGGCCGGGGCGTTGCCGTTCAGCCCATGGCGGCCGCTGGCCTTCTCCAGCAGATAGCGGGCGGGGTTGCGGAGCTTCGGGCCGTAGTAGTCGTTCGACCCGAAGACGTAGGCGCCGGGGAACTCCATCAGCGGGCCGAGCGCGTCGAGCGTCTCCGGGACGCCCTCCGGGTCGGAGAGGTTGTCACCGGTGTTGATCACGAAGTCGGGGCGGAGGCCGGCCAGCGACTGGAGCCAGCGCTGTTTCTTGCGCTGCCCGCCGACCATGTGGATGTCGGAGACCTGGAGCACCCGCAGCGGTCGCATCCCCGGCGGCAGCACGGGCACGGTGACCCGTCGCAGCCGGAAGGAACGGACCTCGAAGCCGGCGGCGTAGGCGAGGCCCGCCGCGCCGACGGCGGTGATTCCCAGGGGTACTCCATAACGAGCGCGCATACCGTCCATGGTCGCAGACGCGGCCCCTGGTGTGGTCGGCCCGGTCCACCCCTGTGGATAACTCCACGGGGCCGACCTCCCGGTTCCGTAGGGGAGTTGCTCCCGCGCCGGGTCCTGCGCCAGGTCCTGCACGGCTCCCGGATCGCCACCTCGCCGCGGCACCGGCCGTTAATGCGGGGCGCTCGCCGGGGCCGGGTGCGAAGATTGCGGCATGACCACGCTCAAGTCCAGGCTTCACGACGACCTCACGAACGCCATCAAGGCGCGTGACGAACTGCGCTCCTCCACGCTCCGCCTCACCCTTTCCGCGATCGCCTACGAGGAGACCGCGGGCAAGACCGCCCGTGAGCTCTCCGACGACGAGGTGCAGAAGGTGATCACGCGCGAGGCGAAGAAGCGCCGCGAGGCCGCCGACGCGTTCGACAAGGGCGGCCGCGCCGAGTCCGCGGAGCGCGAGCGCGCGGAGGGCGAGGTGCTCGCGGAGTACCTGCCCAAGCAGCTGTCGGACGAGGAGCTGAGCTCGATCGTCGCGGAGGCCGTGGCGGAGGCCAAGGCCGGGGGCGCGGAGGGTCCGCGCGCCATGGGTGCCGTCATGAAGATCGTGAACCCGAAGGTGGCCGGCCGCGCCGAGGGCGGTCGCGTGGCCGCCGAGGTGAAGCGCCTGCTCGCGGGCTGAGCCGGTACGCCACCGCCCGTACGTACGACAGGGGCGCCCGGACCGTGACGGTCCGGGCGCCCCTGTGTGCTGTGCGTGCTCTGAGTGCCCTGTGTGCTCTGGGTGGGGGCTCAGTGGCCCTTGCCGCCCGGCGGGGTGCGCTTGCCCCGCCCGTGGCCGGTAGCGGCGTCGGTGTTCGCGCCGGTGGTGCCGTTGTCGGTGGCGTTGCCGCCGTTGTCGCGGCCCTGGGGCCCGGCGTCGCTGATGCTGCCCACGGAGTCGAACGTCGGCGCGGGCTTGCCGTCCAGGGCGCCGCTCATGGCGTCGCGCCAGATGGGGCCCGGGGTGTCACCGCCGTAGACCTTGTCGTGGTAGACGCCGCCGATGCTGATGTTCTCCATCTCGACGTCCTTGCCGGGACCGCCGACCCACACCGCGCCCGCCATGTTCGGGGTGTAGCCGACGAACCAGGCGGCGTGCCGGCTGTCCGTCGTACCCGTCTTGCCCGCGCTGTCCCGCCCGTCCAGTCCGGCCTGCTTGCCGGTGCCGTCCTCGACGACGCCCTTGAGGAGGGTGTTGACGGTGTTGGCGGTCTCCTCGGACATGGCGCGCGAGCACTGCGTCCTGGGGACGTTGATGCTCTTGCCGTTCGGGTCGGTGGCCGAGTTGATGAGGACCGGGGTGCAGTACTTGCCGCCGTTGGCGAAGGCCGCGTAGGCGGTGGCCATCTTCAGCGGGGACATGCCCTGGGTGCCCAGCGCGATCGACGGCACCTGGTCCATCTTCTTGCCGGAGGCGGGCTTCAGGCCCAGCTTCGACGCCATCTTGGTCACCGGGCAGGTGCCGGTGTCACCGATCATCTGGATGAAGTAGGTGTTCACCGACTTCGCGGTCGCCTCCCGCATGCCGTACGGGCCGACCTCGCTCCGGTTCTCGTTGTTGACCGTCGCGCCCTCGCTGTTGCTCCAGGTGCCGTCACAGGTCTCGACGGAGTCGGGGTAGGGCATCTGGTACGGCGCGGAGTAGACCTTGTTCGGCGAGATGCCCTCCTCCAGGGCGGCCGCCGCGAGGATCGGCTTGAAGGTGGAACCGGTCTGGAAGCCGTAGTTCGACCCGCCCTGCGCGTGGTCGGCGGAGAGGTTGATCTGCGTCTGGTTCTCCCCGAAGCCGTACGGCCGGGACTGCCCCATGCCGAGCACCTTGCCGGTGCCGGGCTCGACGATCGATACCGCGGTGGCCACCGAGTCGTTCTGGTAGACGTGATCGCTGATCGACTTCTGCACGGACTTCTGTGTCTGCGGGTCCAGCGTCGTACGGATCGTCAGGCCGCCCTGGTTCCAGCGCTTGGCGCGCTCCTCCTTCGTCTTGCCGAAGGCGGGGTCCTGGAGGAAGGTCTCGCGGACGTAGTCGCAGAAGAAGCCTGCGCCGTCGACGGCGGTGATGCAGCCGCTCTTGGGGCGGGTGACCTTCAGCTGCAGCGGCTTGGCCTGTGCGGCGGCGGCCTCGGCCGGGGTGATGTCCTTGAGCTCGGCCATCCGCTGGAGGACGGTGTTGCGCCGCTTGGTCGCCTCCTTGGGGGCGTTGACCGGGTCGTAGCGGCTCGGCGACTGCACGATGCCGGCCAGCAGAGCGGCCTCGTCCAGGGAGAGGTCCTTGGCGGGCTTGCTGAAGTAGCGCTGGGAGGCGGCCTCCACGCCGTAGGACTGCTGCCCGAAGAAGGTGATGTTCAGGTAGTTGTTGAGGATCCGCTTCTTGCCGAGCTCCTTCTCGACCCGGATGGCGTACTTCAGCTCCTTGACCTTGCGGCCGAGGGTCTGCTGGGTGGCGACGGCGACCTTGCCCGGGTCGTCGCCCGCCTCATCGATGAAGATGTTCTTGATGTACTGCTGGGTGAGGGTCGAAGCACCTTCGGAGACGCCGCCGGACTGCGCGTTCTTGTTGAGCGCGCGGAGGACGCCCTTGAGGTCGACCGCGCCGTGCTGGTAGAAGCGCGAGTCCTCGATGGCGACGATCGCCTTCTGCATGTAGGGCGAGATGTCGTTCAGCGGGACGACCGTGCGGTCGCGGGAGTACACCTTCGCGATCTCGCCGCCCTGGGCGTCGAGGATGGTGGTGCGCTGACTGAGCGGAGGGGTCTTGAAGCTCGCGGGGATCTCGTCGAATCCCTCGACCGAACCCTTCGCCGCGAGGCCGAAGGCGCCGACGGCAGGCAGGACCAGGCCCGCAAGAACCGCTCCGGAGAGCACGCTGACACCGAGGAACCTGGCGGCCTGGCGACCCCTGCTGGGGCCCCCGCCCGAACGCTTCATAGCCATGAAGGGAAGCCTACGTTCTCATTCGGCGGACAGACGCCCGTGTGTTCGCCTACGCTGTTTCACGCCAGTCACTGCGATGCGCTTCAGCATCACCTACGCCTTCACTCTTGTGAGTGATGAGACGTGTCCGTATTGCCACCTGTGTCACTCGGTGCCCGCCGCGACATGGGAGAAGTGCCCCGATATAGCGGGGAAAGTCGCTGATGTCGCCAGCTCACTCCGTTGGGTGATCTGCCGTCTACGCATAGTCCGTTCGGGCCATCCAAGATTGGGCCCGAAGGGGGTGTTGCCCCCTGCCCGCCTTCCGTAACGTCCTCAACTGGCAACGGTGAATATGCCGCTGCCGCCGTGGGGGAGCCTCAATTCGGGAGAGGACGGCGCCAGCATGGGCTGGGTAACCGACTGGAGTGCGCAGGCAGCCTGCCGCACTACCGATCCGGATGAACTATTCGTTCAGGGCGCAGCACAGAACAGGGCCAAGGCGGTCTGCACCGGGTGCCCGGTGCGCACCGAGTGTCTGGCCGACGCGCTGGACAACCGCGTCGAGTTCGGGGTGTGGGGCGGGATGACCGAGCGGGAGCGGCGCGCGCTGCTCAGGCGCCGGCCGACCGTCACCTCGTGGCGCAGGCTCCTGGAGACCGCTCGTACGGAATACGAGCGGGGTGCGGGAATCCTGCCGCTGAGCGACGAGGACTACGACGCGTACGCGGCAGTCGGCTAGCCGCTGAGGGCGCCGGGCGTCAGCCCCCCGACACCGACGGCATTACCCACGGCGCCGTCAGTCGGGGGCCTCGGCACGTCGGTCGGAGGTTTCGGTCCCTCTGCCCGGCGGGCAAGGCGTAGCGCTCAGCCGGTCGCCTCGGTGCGTTCTTCCGATGTGCTCCCCGCAGTTGGGGCCGACGCGGTCGCGTTCGGTCCCGTTGTGTCACCCGCGGTCTGGCAGGCGAGCCGCTCGCCGATCGCGCGCAGGCCCGCCAAGTCGTGCACATCACCCGGCAGGGCGGCGACTTCCGCCACCGCGACCTCGGGGTGGAGCGCGGTGAAGCGGTCACGTGTGCGGCGCTCGCGCGCGAGCACCTGCATCCGCTCGGCGTGCAGCCTCAGCAGACCGGCGGTGAGCCGTGCGGTGGAATCCTGTGCGGTGAAGTCCTGTGCCGTGGAGCCTCCTGAGGGGGCGGGCTGGGGGAGGCCGCTCTCGGGAGTTGACGGGGCCGTGGGAGCGTCGGCGCCCGGGGCATCAACGGTACGTGAGGCAGCTTGCCCGCTGTCACGATCCACAATGCCGCCGCAATCAAGATTTTCCGATGTTTCCATCGCGGTCGTTGCCAAGGCTTCACCGGGTGCGCCGAGCGAGCCGTCGAGCAGCGCTTCCGCCGCGGCGAGCGCCCGGTCCGCGGGGAGCCGGGCGGCCTCGCTGCCGTGCACGCGGTTGAGCACCAGGCCCGCCAGCGGCATCCGCTCGGCGGCCAGCCGTTCGATGAAATAGGCCGCCTCCCGGAGCGCGTCCCGCTCCGGGGCCGCGACGACCAGGAAGGCCGTACCCGGTGCCTGGAGCAGCCGGTAGGTGGCGTCCGCGCGCGTGCGGAAGCCTCCGAACATCGTGTCCATGGCGGCCACGAACGTCTGCACGTCACGCAGGAGCTGGGCTCCCATCAGCTTGTTGAGCGGGCCGCTCATCACCGACATGCCGACGCCCAGGAACTTCATCCCGGCCCGGCCGCCGATCTTCGCCGGGGCCATCAGCACCTTGATGAACTTCCCGTCCAGGAAGGACCCCAGGCGCCCGGGAGCGTCCAGGAAGTCCAGCGCGGAGCGGCTCGGCGGGGTGTCCACGACGATCAGGTCCCACTCGTCCCGCGCGCGCAGCTGGCCGAGTTTCTCCATGGCCATGTACTCCTGCGTGCCGGCGAAACCGGCCGACAGGGACTGGTAGAACGGGTTTTCCAGGATGGCGCGTGCGCGCTCACCGTCGGCGTGCGCCTCGACTATCTCGTCGAAGGTCCGCTTCATGTCGAGCATCATGGCGTGCAGCTCGCCACCCGCGGAGGTGTCGATTCCGTGCACCCGGCGCGGCACGTTGTCGAGTTCCTCGATGCCCATGGACTGCGCGAGCCTGCGGGCCGGGTCGATGGTGAGGACGACGACCTTCCGGCCGCGCTCGGCGGCCCGTACGCCCAGTGCCGCCGCGGTCGTCGTCTTGCCGACGCCACCGGAGCCGCAGCACACCACGATGCGGGTGCGGGGGTTGTCGAGGACAGGATCCACGTCCAGTACGGACGCCGCGTCCAGGCTCACTCGGAGACTCCTTGCTTCCGCAGTTCGCGCGCCATGCGGTAGAGGCCCGCCAGATCGACGCCGTCGCCGAGCAGTTCCAGTTCGTAGGTGGGCAGGCGGAGGCCCGATATCTCCGTACGGCCCTGGTGCTCCAGGGCGAGCCGCTCGGTGTGCTCGCGCGCCTGTGTCACGAGGGGGTCGACCAACTGCCCGGCCAGGCCCGCGTGGCGTCCACGGCCGAAACCGGTGCGCTCCAGGGCGTGCGACAGCGTGCGGGCGACGTCGGCCCGGCGGCCGTTCGCCGCGATCTCCACGGCGGCCTCGTCCAGGATCTCCGGGCGCACCATGTTGATGACGACGCTGCCCACCGGCAGCTGCGCGGCGCGGAGTTCGGCGATGCCGTCCACCGTCTCCTGGACCGGCATCTCCTCCAGGAGCGTCACGAAGTGCACGGCTGTCTCGGGGGACTTGAGGACGCGCATCACGGCCTGCGCCTGATTGTGGATCGGGCCGATCCGGGCGAGCCCCGCCACCTCGTCGTTGACGTTGAGGAAGCGGGTGATGCGGCCGGTCGGCGGGGCATCCATGATCACGTGGTCGTAGACGTAGCGGCCCGCGCGGTCCTTGCGGCGCACCGCCTCGCACGCCTTGCCGGTCAGCAGGACGTCCCGCAGGCCCGGTGCGATGGTCGTCGCGAAGTCGATCGCGCCGAGCTTCTTGAGCGCGCGCCCGGCGCTGCCGAGTTTGTAGAACATCTGGAGGTAGTCGAGGAGGGCCCGCTCGGCGTCGATGGCGAGCGCGTGGACCTCGCCGCCCCCGCCGGGAGCCACCGCGATCTTCCGTTCCTCGTACGGCAACGCCTCGGTCTCGAAGAGCTGCGCGATGCCCTGCCGCCCCTCCACTTCGACCAGGAGGGTCCGCTTGCCCTCGGCGGCGAGGGCAAGCGCGAGTGCCGCGGCGACCGTGGTCTTGCCGGTTCCGCCCTTGCCGCTGACGACATGGAGCCTGCTCATGATTCGGAGCCTAATTCCTTCGCAACGGCCGTGTGGCGTCAGGTGGCGACATGGCCGGGTTCCAGTGGTGAGGCCCGTCACGCCACGGGGGAGCGGGCTCCTCGCGGGGCCACCACCGGCCCGGCGCTCGCCCGTTGAGCCGGTGGCGCGAGGCCGCCGCGCGGGCTACGCACGAGGCTGTCGGTGCCAGGCATTACAGTCGGGCCCATGACCAAGTGGGAATACGCGACTGTGCCGCTTCTCGTGCACGCGACCAAGCAGATCCTGGACACCTGGGGCGAGGACGGCTGGGAGCTCGTCCAGGTCGTCCCGGGCCCGAACAACCCCGAGCAGCTCGTGGCCTACCTCAAGCGGGAGAAGGCGTGAGTGCCGTCGAGGCCAGGCTCGCCGAGCTGGGTCTGACGCTGCCCGACGTCGTGCCACCGCTGGCCGCCTATCAGCCGGCCGTGCGCTCCGGCGCGTACGTCCACACCGCCGGCCAGCTGCCGATGGTCAAGGGCTCGATCCCGCTGACCGGCAAGGTCGGTGCCGAGGTCAGCGCCGAGCAGGCGAAGGAGCTCGCGGGGATCTGCGCGCTCAACGCCCTCGCCGCCGTGAAGTCGGTCGTCGGCGACCTCGACAAGGTCGTCCGAGTGGTGAAGGTCGTGGGCTTCGTCGCCTCCGCACCGGACTTCACCGGCCAGCCCGGCGTCCTCAACGGCGCCAGCGAGCTCCTGGGCGAGGTGCTGGGCGACAAGGGCGTCCACGCGCGCTCGGCCGTGGGCGTGGCGGTCCTGCCGCTGGACGCCCCGGTGGAGGTCGAGATCCTGGTGGAGGTCGGGGACTGACCCCGAGGTCCGCGTACGGGCCGCTGCGCGGGACGCGCACCGGCCCGGCCTCCCCCCTCGAACCCTCGAACATCCGCGCATGAGCGCATAGCATCCGGCCATGTCGACTTCGAACGGCCAGTGGTATCCGCCGGAGTGGCCCGACCGGATCAGAGCGCTCGCCCGCGGCGAGCTCCGGCCCGTCGCGCCCCGGCGCGCCGCGACCGTCCTGCTGCTCCGTGACGGAGCCGACGGCCCCGCCGTCCACATGCTGCGCAGACGCGCCTCCATGGCCTTCGCCGGAGGCGCGTACGCGTATCCGGGCGGCTCCGTCGACCCGCGTGACGAGCGCGAGGTGCCCTGGGCCGGGCCGTCGCGCGCGGAGTGGGCGCGCCGCCTCGGCGTGGACGCCGCCGGAGCCCAGGCCATCGTCTGCGCGGCCGTACGGGAGACCTTCGAGGAGGCGGGCGTGCTGCTGGCGGGCCCGGCGCCCGACACGGTCGTCGCGGACACCACCGGCGCCGGCTGGGAGGCCGACCGCGCCGCCCTGGTGAGCCGCGAGCTGTCCTTCGCCGACTTCCTCGACCGGCGTGGCCTGGTGCTGCGCAGCGACCTCCTCGGCTGCTGGGCGCACTGGATCACCCCGGAGTTCGAGCCGCGCCGCTACGACACCTGGTTCTTCGTGGCCGCGCTCCCCGAGGGGCAGCGCACCCGCAACGCCTCCACCGAGGCCGACCGCACCGAGTGGATCCGGCCGGGCGCCGCGGCGGACGGCTACGACCGGGGCGAGCTGCTGATGATGCCGCCCACCATCGCCACCCTGCGCGCGCTGCGCCCGTACGGCAGCGTGCGGGAGGCGCTGGAGGCGGCGGGTGAGCGGGATCTCACCCCTGTCCTGGCGCAAGCCCGGCTCGTCGCCGGTGAGATCGTGCTGAGCTGGCCGGGGCACGACGAATTCACCAAGCACATCGCTCCGGGACCGCCGGAGCCCGGTGCCCCCACGGGAACCCCGCGAGCTTTGGGAGCCGACTCATGACCACGACAGCCGACCTTCCCGGCAGGCCGCGCCCCGGCGCCATCGGCGGCCCCGCGACCGCCCGCGCGACCTGCGTGCTCGCGGACAACCCCTCCGCGATGACACTGGACGGCACCAACACCTGGATCCTCGCCGAGCCCGGCTCCGACCTCGCGGTCGTCGTCGACCCCGGCCCGCTGGACGAGGCCCACCTCGCCGCGGTCGTCGCCACGGCCGAGGCGGCGGGCCGGCGCGTCGCCCTCACGCTGCTCACCCACGGGCACCCCGACCACGCGGACGGTGCGGCCCGCTTCGCGGAGCTGACGGGCACGCACGTACGGGCGCTGGACCCGGCGCTGCGGCTGGGCGGCGAGGGGCTCGGGGCGGGCGACGTGATCACCACCGGCGGGCTCGAACTGCATGTCGTACCCGCGCCCGGCCACACCGCGGACTCGCTCGCCTTCCACCTCCCGGCGGACCGTGCGGTCCTCACCGGCGACACGGTCCTCGGCCGCGGCACCACGGTCGTCGCCCACCCCGACGGGCGGCTCGGCGATTACCTCGACTCCTTGCGCAGGCTGCGCGCGCTGACCGTCGAGGAGGGCGTGGAGACGGTGCTGCCCGGCCACGGACCGGTGCTTGACGACGCCCAGGGCGTCATCGACTTCTATCTGGTGCACCGGGCGAAGCGGCTCGCCCAGGTCGAGACGGCCGTCGAGAACGGCTGCCGGACGCCGGAGGACGTGGTCGCCATGGTCTACGCCGACGTCGACCGCTCGCTGTGGCCGGCGGCGGAGCTCTCCGTACGGGCGCAGTTGGACTACCTGGGCGAGCACGGCCTGATCTGACGGGCGCTCGAGGAGCGTGCGCGCATGCCGAAGGCCCCCGCTGGAAACGGCGGGGGCCTTCGGCGCGTCTGCGGGCGCGGTCCCTCACGGGCGCGCCAGGGGCGTGCGCCCCTTCGCGTCAGCGGGACCGCTTGGCGAGCCGCTCCACGTCGAGGAGGATCACCGCGCGGGCCTCCAGGCGGAGCCAGCCGCGGCCCGCGAAGTCCGCGAGCGCCTTGTTGACCGTCTCGCGGGAGGCGCCGACCAGCTGGGCCAGCTCCTCCTGGGTGAGGTCGTGCACCACGTGGATGCCCTCCTCGGACTGCACGCCGAACCGGCGGGACAGGTCCAGGAGCGCCTTGGCGACACGGCCCGGGACGTCGGAGAAGACGAGGTCCGACATCGAGTCGTTGGTGCGGCGCAGGCGGCGCGCGACGGCGCGCAGCAGGGCCGTGGCCACCTCCGGGCGGGCGTTGAGCCAGGGCTGGAGGTCGCCGTGGCCGAGGCCGAGCAGCTTGACCTCGGTGAGGGCGGTGGCGGTGGCGGTGCGCGGCCCCGGGTCGAAGAGCGACAGCTCTCCGATGAGCTCACCCGGGCCGAGGACGGCGAGCATGTTCTCGCGGCCGTCGGGCGAGGTGCGGTGGAGCTTCACCTTGCCCTCGGTCACCACGTAGAGGCGGTCGCCTGGGTCCCCTTCGTGGAACAGGGCGTCGCCCCTCGCGAGGGTGGCCTCGCCCATGGAGGCGCGCAGCTCAGCGGCCTGCTCGTCATCGAGCGCCGCGAAAAGCGGGGCGCGCCGCAGAACGTCGTCCACGAGTTCTCTCCTTGTCGACATGCACAGAGGACCGTGGTCCCCATGATGCCCGTCGGTAAAACTGTGTGATCAAACACAAGTGTCGCGCATCGTCGACCGAAGCCCTACGGCAGGGGTCCGATTGGGCTGCGGTTTTCCTGCGCACGGGCCGGATGTCAGTGCTGGGCTCTAGTCTGGCCGGGTGTCCAATACGCCGGTGAGAGCACAGGGCAAGGGGGCCGGGAGGGTGACCGGGAGCCGCGATTCCGCTGTGGGCGAACACTCGTCCGCACAACAGGCGAATGCCGCGAGGCAGAGCAAAACGCCGGGCGCGCCGTCGGGCGGTGACAAGCCCGCGAAGCGCGCCGCCAGGACGGTGAAGGCGCCTGCCGCCGCTCGACCGGCCAAGGCCGCCGCCTCGGTGAAGCCCGCGGCCAAGCAGGAGTCCCGGACCGCGCTCGTCCGCCGCGCGCGCCGCATCAACCGCGAGCTCGCCGACGTCTATCCGTACGCCCACCCCGAGCTCGACTTCGAGAACTCCTTCGAGCTGCTGGTCGCCACGGTCCTCTCCGCGCAGACCACGGACCTGAGGGTCAACCAGACCACCCCGGCGCTCTTCGCCGCCTATCCGACGCCCGAGGACATGGCCGCGGCCGACCCCGAGGCGCTGGAGCAACTGATCCGGCCGACCGGCTTCTTCCGGGCCAAGGCCAAGTCGCTCATAGGGCTCTCGGTGGCGCTGCGCGACCGGTTCGACGGTGAGGTGCCGGGGCGGCTCGAGGATCTGGTGTCGCTGCCCGGCGTCGGCCGGAAGACCGCGAACGTCGTGCTGGGCAATGCCTTCGGGGTGCCCGGCATCACCGTGGACACCCACTTCGGCCGACTCGTGCGCCGCTGGAAGTGGACCGACGAGACGGACCCCGAGAAGGTCGAGGCCGTCGTCTGCGACCTCTTCCCCAAGAGCGAGTGGACGATGCTCTCGCACCGGGTCGTCTTCCACGGGCGGCGCATCTGCCACTCGCGCAAGCCCGCCTGCGGCGCCTGCCCGATCGCCCCGCTGTGCCCGTCGTACGGCGAGGGCGAGACGGACCCGGAGAAGGCACGGAAGCTGCTGAAGTACGAGAAGGGCGGACTGCCGGGCCAGCGGCTGAAGCCCCCGCCGGACTACCCGGGCCTGCCCGCCCGTCCGCTGGGCGCCGAGTGAGCGTGCCGAGGGCACGCACGGAGTGAGCCGATGAGCGCACGTACGAGGGGAAGCGCATGACCAGCACGTACGGCCGGGGAGCCGCCGTCACCGCGGAGGGGCTGCCCGAGTGGCTCGAACCGGTGGCGCGCGCCTCGGAGACCATCGAGCCGCACCAGCTCAGCCGCTTCCTGCCGCCGGACACCGGCGGCCGGCAGTCCGCCGTGCTCGTCCTCTTCGGCGACGGCCCCAAGGGGCCGGAACTGCTGCTCCTGGAGCGTGCGGGGACGCTTCGCTCGCACGCGGGGCAGCCGTCGTTCCCCGGTGGCGCGCTCGACCCGGAGGACGGCGACCCGGCCGAGGGCGGGCCGGTCCGCGCCGCGCTGCGGGAGGCCGAGGAGGAGACCGGGCTCGACCCGTCCGGAGTGCAGGTCTTCGGCGTGCTGCCCCGGCTCTACATCCCGGTGAGCGATTTCGTGGTGACCCCCGTGCTCGGCTGGTGGCGCGCGCCCAGCCCCGTCGGGCCGGTCGACGAGGCGGAGACCGCGCGGGTCTTCGCGGTGCCGGTGGCCGATCTGGCCGACCCGGCGAACCGCGCGATGGCCAAACACCCCAGCGGCCACATAGGGCCCGCCTTCCAGGTGCAGGGAGCGCTCGTATGGGGGTTCACCGCAGGGGTGATCGACCGGATCCTGCACTACTCCGGCTGGGAGCGCCCCTGGGACCGGGCCCGCCAGGTACCTCTGGACCGGCACGCCTGACAGGCATGAGACGGTGACCTCGGCCCCACCCCCGGGCGCGGGGCCGCCGACCCCACCGACCACATCATTGCGAGGCATTTCCCGGTGAACGTGCTGGATGTCGTGCTGCTGATCGCTGCCGTGTGGTTCGCCGTCGTCGGCTACCGCCAGGGCTTCGTCGTCGGGGTGCTGTCCGTGATCGGCTTCCTCGGCGGCGGCCTGGTCGCCGTGTACGTCCTGCCGGTCATCTGGGACAGCGCCACGGACGACGCCACCCCGGGCACGGCCGCCGCCATCGCGGCCGTCGTCATCGTCATCGTCTGCGCCTCGATCGGCCAGGCCGCCACGACCCACCTCGGCAACAAGCTCCGCCGTCACATCACCTGGTCCCCGGCCCGCGCGCTGGATGCCACCGGGGGCGCGCTCGTCAACGTCCTGGCGATGCTGCTGGTCGCGTGGCTGATCGGCTCCGCCCTCGCCGGCACGTCCCTGCCGACGCTCGGCAAGGAGGTCCGCAACTCCAAGGTGCTGCTCGGCGTCGCCCGCGTCGTCCCCTCGCAGGCCAACACCTGGTTCGCGGACTTCAGCACGGCCCTCGCGCAGAACGGCTTCCCGCAGGTCTTCGCGCCCTTCTCCACCGAGCCCATCACCTCGGTGCCCGCGCCCGACCCCCAGCTCGCCGAGAGCCCCGTCGCCATCTCCGCCCAGCGCAGCGTCGTCAAGGTCGTCGGCACGGCGCCCAGCTGCGGCAAGGTCCTGGAGGGATCCGGATTCGTCTTCGACCGGCACCGGGTGATGACCAACGCCCACGTCGTCGGCGGCGTGGACGAGCCGACCGTCCAGATCGGCGGGCAGGGCCGGCAGTACGAGGCGAAGGTCGTTCTCTACGACTGGAAGCGCGACATCGCCGTCCTGGACGTGCCCCAGCTGGAGGCGCCCGCCCTGCGGTTCGCCGAGAACGACGCCGAGACGGGCAGGAGCGCCATCGTCGTCGGCTTCCCCGAGAACGGGTCGTACGACGTGCGCGCCGCCCGCGTCCGCAGCCGGGTCCAGGCCAACGGCCCGGACATCTACCACCGCGGCAACGTCCGCCGTGATGTCTACTCGCTCTACACCACCGTGCGCCAGGGCAACTCCGGCGGCCCCTTGCTCACCCCGGACGGCCGGGTCTACGGCGTGGTCTTCGCCAAGTCCCTCGACGACGCCGACACCGGCTACGCCCTCACGGCCGACGAGGTGCGTCCTGACGTCGTCAGCGGCCGCAAGGCGGTCGAGCGGGTGAACACCCAGAGCTGCGCCCTCTGAGCCCTCACACGGGCCCGTACGGGTCCCTGAGGGCCTTTCTGGCCGAGGGTCAGCCCGAGGGGTGCACGGGCGAGGGAGAGACGCGTCAGCGGCCGCGCGGGTGGTGGCGCAGCCGCGCCGACACCCAGCGGGCGCGACGGCGGATGATGCGCGGGATGCCGATGAGCGGATCCGGTCCGGCCACCGGCCGGTGCTCCGCCCGCGCAGCCCTGTCGGTCACCTCGCTCACAGCCACAGCGGAGTCGCCCTCGGCGCCCCGCTCCTGTGTCGCGTCACGGTAGTCGTGCGTCCAGCCCATACAGAGCTCTGTGCCCGGGGCCAAAGGTCGGTAATCGCCCAGGGGTCGCTCAATCGGCTTATGCGCCGGGCAATTGGCCGTTCGGGGGAACGGCCGTTCCCGTGCGCGCGGCGGTGCTCCGGCGGCCGGTGCCGGGTGGGATCCGGCAGGGTCGCGGGCCTGCTGCGGAGGTCAGCGGTCCGGTTCCGGGTCCTTGAGCCAGTTGACCAGTTCCGTGGAGAACGCCGCCGGGTCCTCCTCGTGCGGGAAGTGCCCGAGCCCGTCGAAGAGCCGCCAGCGGTACGGCGCCTCCACGTACTCCCCGGAGCCCGCGGCGCTGCGCGTACGCATCACCGGATCGAGGGAACCGTGCAGGTGCAGCGTCGGCACCCGCACCGGACGCTTCATCCGGCGGTTGAACTGGAGACCGTCCGGGCGCGCCATCGACCGCACCATCCAGCGGTACGGCTCGATCGAGCAGTGCGCCGTGGAAGGGATCGTCATGGCCCGCCGGTAGGTGTCGACGGCGTCGTCGTCCGGCAGCCGGGGGCCCGACCACTCCCGCACCAGCCGTCCCACCAGTGCCGCATCGTCGGCGACCAGCCGCCGCTCCGGCAGCCACGGCTGCTGGAAGCCCCAGACGTATGAACCGGCCGCGCTCTGCTTGACGTCGGAGAGCATCGCCGAACGCCAGCGGCGCGGGTGCGGCATCGAGGAGACGGCGAGCCTGCGGACCAGCTTCGGCCGCATCACGGCCGCCGTCCACGCCAGATAGCCGCCCAGATCGTGCCCCACCAGCGCGGCGTCCGGCTCCCCGAGCGAGCGGATCACGCCGGTGATGTCGAGCGCGAGGTTCGCCGGGTCGTAGCCGCGCGGCGTACGGTCGCTGCCGCCCACCCCGCGCAGGTCCATCGCGACCGCCCGGAAACCGGCGTCGGCCAGGGCCTGCAACTGGTGCCGCCACGTCCACCAGAACTGCGGGAAGCCGTGCAGCAGCAGCACCAGGGGCCCCTCGCCCATCTCGGCGATGTGGAACCGCGCGCCGTTCGCCGCCACATCCCGGTGGGTCCAGGGACCCTCGGGACGTACGACCGAGGCCCCGGAGACGACCGGGGCCGGGCCCGTCCGCGCCGCCGGTGGCCCGGCGGAGGGGGTGGGCTCGGGGTCGGGAGACGCGGGCGCTGCGGAGGTATCGGGCACCGTCATACGGCCGAGCGTGTCACAGATGCGTCGGCGCGGCCCGTGTCGACCAGCGGGTGCGGGTGCGGCTTGACGGTGCCCAGGACGGCGGCCGTCTGCTTTGCGGAGGCAATGGTCTTCTCGGGCTTGCTGACCTTCTTGAACCTGTTCACCGCCAGCAGTCCGAGAAGCGCCGCCACCAGCAGGAACGCGCCACCGACGATCAGGAACGACCAGGCGAGGCCCATGCCGAGGTTGTGAATGCCGTACGCAGCGGCGAAGCTCAGAACGGGCAGCGAGAACAGCGCGAGCGTCCCGGCCGCGGCGATCGCGCCACCGCCGATGCCGACGCGCTTGGCGTCCTGCCGCAGCTCGGCCTTGGCCAGCGCGATCTCGTCGTGCACCAGTGCGGACAGCTCCGTGGTGGCCGTCGCCATCAGCTGGCCGAGGCTGCGGTTCGCGCCGTTCACACCGGTCGCCGCACCGTCGTCGGCTGCGCTCATCGGCTGCTCCCTCATCGTCATCAGCTCGTCATCTGCGGGTCTCCAGCGGATGTGAAGACACCCAGAATCATGCCGGACCATCGTCCCCAGTGGTGCGCCCGGCAGCGACTTCGGCCAGCCTGCGGTGCTCGGCCGCCTTCGCCTCCAGGATCGCGGCCATCCGGAGGTGGTACGCCGGGTTGTCCTGCTCGTAGATGTCGGGGATGCCGTCGTGGTCCTCGTCGAGGTCCTCCGCGGCGCACAGCTTCTTGTACTTGTTGTCGCGCAGCTTGAGCAGCACGCTCGCCAGCACCGCGGCTATCAGCGAACCGACGAGCACGGACGCCTTGATCTCGTCGGTCAGCAACTGGTCGCTCTTGAAGGCGAGCTCGCCGATCAGCAGCGAGACCGTGAAGCCGATGCCGGCCAGCGAGGCGACGGCCAGCACGTCCGGCCACTTGAGGTCGGGGTTGAGCTCGGCCTTGGTGAAGCGTGCCGCCAGCCAGGTGCCTCCGAAGACGCCGATCGCCTTGCCCGCGACCAGGCCGAGCACGACACCGAGGGTCTCGGGCCGGGTGAAGACGTCCGACAGCGCGCCGCCGGAGATCGCGACGCCCGCCGAGAACAGCGCGAACAGCGGCACCGCGAGCCCCGCCGACAGGGGGCGCACGAGGTGCTCGATGTGCTCGCCGGGGGAGTGCGCCTCGCCCTCACGGCGCGTGCAGCGCAGCATCAGCCCCATGGCGACGCCCGCGATCGTCGCGTGGACGCCGCTGTTGTACATCAGAGCCCAGTTGGCGATGCCCAGGGGGACGTAGATGTACCACCCGCGCACGCCCTTGTGGAGCAGTAGCCAGAAGACGGCCAGGCCCAGCACGGCGAAGCCGAGGGCCGCGAAGTTCAGCTTCTGTGTGAAGAAGATCGCGATGATCAGGATCGCGAAGAGGTCGTCGACGACGGCGAGGGTCAGCAGGAACGCCCGGAGCGCCGACGGCAGGGAGGTGCCGATGACGGCCAGTACGGCGAGCGCGAAGGCGATGTCGGTCGCGGTGGGCACGGCCCAGCCCGCCGTCGAACCGCCGCCTGCCGACACCACGGTGAAGTAGACGAGCGCGGGCGCGGCCATGCCGCAGACCGCCGCGACGACCGGGAGGATCGCCGCCTTGGGATCGCGCAGCTCGCCCGCGACCAGCTCGCGCTTGAGCTCGATACCCGCGACGAAGAAGAAGACGGCCAGCAGTCCGTCGGCCGCCCAGTGCTGGACCGAAAGGTTCAGGCCGAGGGCACCAGGGCCGAAGTGGAACGAGCTGACCGACTGATAACTGTCACGCAGCGGGGTGTTCGCCCAGATCAGTGCGGCGACGGCGGCGACGAGCAGCAGCACGCCGCCCACGGTCTCGGTACGCAGGGCGTCGGCGAGGTAGTTCCGCTCCGGCAGCGGCAGCCGACCGAGAAAGACGGAACGGCGGTTCTTGGGCGCGGCCACGGCGGAGGACCTCCTGGGGGTCGACTGGATACACGTGTGCTGTGTGCCGACCAGACTTCCCGGCGCGCCCATGATTCTTGTCGCGTTTTTGACGCGACGAATACTTACCTTAGCCCGAAAGAGTGAGAGGCGCCCGGCGTGATGCCGGGCGCCTCTCACTCGTACCAGGTGTTCGCGCGCTGCCTCAGGGCCGCGTGAAGCCTCAGTCCTCGCTGCTCGCGGCCGGGAGCTGGTTCTGGATGAGGTCCATGACGGAGGAGTCGGTCAGTGTGGTGACGTCGCCGAGGGTGCGGTTCTCGGCCACGTCGCGCAGCAGTCGGCGCATGATCTTGCCGGACCGGGTCTTGGGCAGCTCGGCGACGGGGAGGATGCGCTTGGGCTTGGCGATCGGGCCGAGCTGCTTGGCGACGTGTGCCCGGAGCTCCTCGACCAGGCCCTCCTCGGTCGCGTCCACGTTGCCGCGCAGGATCACGAAGGCGCAGATGGCCTGGGTGGTCTGCGGGTCGGCAGCGCCGACGACGGCCGCCTCGGCGACCTTGGGGTGTGAGACGAGCGCGGACTCGACCTCGGTGGTGGAGATGTTGTGGCCGGAGACCAGCATCACGTCGTCGACGCGCCCGAGGAGCCAGACGTCGCCGTCGTCGTCCTTCTTCGCGCCGTCGCCCGCGAAGTACTTGTGCTCGAAGCGGGACCAGTAGGTGTCGAGGTAGCGCTGGTCGTCGCCCCAGATGGTGCGGAGCATGGAGGGCCAGGGCTCGGTGAGGACCAGATAGCCGCCGTGGCCGTCGGGCACCTCGTGGGCGTCGTCGTCCACCACGGTGGCCGCGATGCCGGGGATCGGCACCTGGGCGGAGCCGGGCTTGGTCGCGGTGACACCGGGCAGCGGGCTGATCATGATGCTGCCGGTCTCGGTCTGCCACCAGGTGTCGACGACCGGGGTCCGGTCGGCGCCGATGTGCTTGCGGTACCAGACCCACGCCTCGGGGTTGATGGGCTCGCCGACCGAGCCGAGGACGCGCAGGCTGGACAGGTCGAACTTCGCGGGGATGTCGTCGCCCCACTTCATGGCGGCGCGGATCGCGGTCGGCGCGGTGTAGAGGATCGTGACGCCGTACTTCTGGACGATCTCCCACCAGCGGCCCTGGTGCGGGCTGTCGGGCGTGCCCTCATAGAGCACCTCGGTCGCGCCGTTGCTCAAGGGGCCGTAGACGATGTACGAGTGGCCGGTGACCCAGCCGACGTCGGCCGTGCACCAGAAGACGTCGGTCTCCGGCTTGAGGTCGAAGACAGCGTGATGGGTGTACGAGGTCTGGGTGAGGTAGCCGCCGGTGGTGTGCAGGATGCCCTTGGGCTTCCCCGTGGTGCCGGAGGTGTAGAGGATGAACAGCGGGTGCTCGGCGTCGAACGCCTGCGGGGTGTGCTGGTCCGACTGGCGCTCGACGAGGTCGTGCCACCACACGTCACGGCCTGAAGTGAAGGCGATGTCCTCCTGGCCGGTGCGACGGACGACGAGGACGCTGCGGACGTTCTCGGTGCCGGGGCGGGTCAGGGCCTCGTCCACGGCGGGCTTGAGCGCGGACGGCTTGCCGCGCCGGTAGCCGCCGTCGGCGGTGATGACGACGCGCGCGTCGGCGTCGTTGATGCGGGTCGCGAGGGCGTCCGCGGAGAAGCCGCCGAAGACGAGCGAGTGCGGGGCGCCGATCCGGGCGCAGGCGAGCATCGAGACGACGGCCTCGGGGATCATCGGCAGATAGATCGCGACCCGGTCGCCCGCCTGGACACCCAGCTCCGTCAGGGCGTTGGCGGCCTTGGAGACCTCGCGCTGGAGCTCGGCGTAGGTGATGGTGCGGGTGTCGCCGGGCTCGCCCTCGAAGTGGATGGCGACCCGGTCGCCCAGGCCGTTCTCCACGTGACGGTCCACGCAGTTGTACGCCACGTTGAGCCGGCCGTCGGCGAACCACTTGGCGAACGGCGGGTTCGACCAGTCCAGGACCTCGGTCGGCTCGGTCTCCCAGCTCAGCCGCCGGGCCTGCGTGGCCCAGAAGCCCAGCCGGTCAGCCCGCGCCTGCTCGTACGCCTCCGCAGTGACATTGGCGTTCGCGGCCAGGTCGGCAGGCGGTGCGAAGCGGCGCTCCTCCTTCAAGAGGTTAGCCAGGCTTTCGTTGCTCACGACATCTCCCTTTCCCAGGCTGCCCGTTGCGTCCCGGGCCATAGCTCATCAGCCCGGGGTGCACTCTGACAAGGGTTGTCGGGAAAAACTGGTTTAGACCTTTGCTCGGAGCGGTTGTTCGAGGTCAGACGGGTGATACGGGGGTGGCGGGGGGTACGTCGCCCCGGGGGCGGCCGGGGTGGCGGCCCCGCTGACGGCCACCCCTCAGACGGCGTCGAGGACCTCCGGCCGTACGGCCTTGAAGGTGCGCGAGCGCGGGTCCAGCACATACGCCTGCGCCTCGGCCACGTGGAAATACATCCCCTGCAGCTGGAGCGTCCCTTCCGCCACGCGCCGGGCGACGCACACGTGGGCCATCAGGTGGTCGAGCTGCTGCATCACGTTGACGAGCGCGAGGCGTTCGGCGTCGTCCGCCACGGGGCGGTCGGCCAGCGCCACCTCGCCACGGCCGAGCCGGCCGATCCGCTGCATCCGGGCCAGGCTCGGACCGCCGTGCCGCAGCCAGCGGGTGAGTGAGGTCTGCTGGGCGCCCGGCCCCTGGCCGGCGGCGTCGAGCAGGGCCTGCATCGCCCCGCACCCGGAGTGCCCGCAGACGGTGATGGTGCCGACCTCCAGCACCTCCACCGCGTACTCCACGGCGGCGCCGACCGAATCACAGGTGCCGTCGGAGCCGGGCGGAGGCATCAGATTGCCGACATTGCGCACGGTGAATAGATCGCCCGGACCGCTGGAGGTGATCATGCTCGTCACCAGCCGGGAGTCGGCGCAGGTGAGGAACAGCTGGGTGGGACGCTGCCCTTCGAGGGCGAGCCGGGCCAGTTCGTCCCGCACCAGGGGGGCCGTGTGGCGCTGGAAGGCGGTGACCCCGCCGAGGAGCTGCCGCCCGCCCCCGGCGTCCTGGGTGCCGATGTCCGCGGCGGGGCGGGTGCAGTGGTGGTTGCGCCAGGGGGTCCAGGGGTGGCACGCGTGGGAACTGGAGGGCTCGGCGACGGTCTGACCGCCGCGTCCGCGGAGCGTGACCCGTCCGCCCTGTGCGCGATGGGTGTCGGTCCATGACTGCAAGGCGTCGTAGGCCGCGTGATCCATGAAGGAGCCTCCCAGCTCGACCACCACGCTCGCTCCGGTGGGCACCTGCGCCAGCGCCCGGGTCAGCCGTGGCACAGCAAGGAACGTCAACTGCCCGCCGACGAGCACCAGGTGATCGTGACCCCGGGGCTCGACGGTGATGCGGGTGTGTGCGAGCCGCCGCAGAGAGAGGAAGCCGGCGACCACGAGCCCGATCGCGAGCCCCTGGAGCACGCCGAGCAGCACCACCGATCCCAGCGTGGCCACGTACATCGGGAACTCCCGCTGCCGTCGCACATGCCTGATGTGCGCGAAGCTCACCATCCGGACTCCGGCGGCCATGACCAGCGCGCCGAGCGCGGCGAGGGGGATCAGCTCCAGCACGGAGGTGAGCAGACCGGCGCAGAGCACCACCCACACTCCTTGCAGAACCGTGGAATTGCGGGTGGCGGCGCCCGCCCGGACGTTCGCGGAGCCGCGCAGCGCGCCACCGGCGATCGGCAGCCCGCCGAGCAGCCCGGACACCACGTTCGCCGCCCCCTGTCCGATGAGCTCCCGGTCCAGCGCGGCGGGGTCGGCCGGCGCGTCCGGCCGCTCGGACCGCAGCCGGTCGACCACCACGGCGGACAGCAGCGACTCCATGCTCGCGACGAGGGTGACCGTCAGGACTGCCGCGAACACCCCGAGCACCGGCCCCTCCGGCAGGGCGGGCAGGGCCTGGAGCTCCCAAGGGGGCAGTGAGACGCGGGGCAGGACCAGTCCGGTGGCGGCGGCGGTGGCCACGGTCACCGCCACCACCGGCGCCGGGACCGTGCTCAGCCCACGGCCGATCCGCCCCGGCAGCCGGGGCCAGGCGACCAGCACGGCCAGCGTGATCGCGCCGACGAGCAGGGCCGCCGGGTGCGGATCCGTCAGCACCGGGGGAAGCGCGGCGAGATTCGCCGCGGCGGAGCTGTACGGACTGCCGCCCAGGACGACATGGACCTGTCCGAGCGCGATGGTGACACCGACGCCCGCGAGCAGGCCGTGCACGAGGGCCGGGCTCACGGCGAGCGCGGCACGGGCCACCCGGGCGGCGCCGAGCGCCAGTTGGGCCAGGCCGGCGAGAGCGGTGATCGCGCAGGTGGCCCGCCATCCGTATCGCTGCACGAGCTCCGCGGTCACCACGACGAGCCCCGTGGCGGCGCCGCTGACCTGAAGCGGGGCACCGCCCAGCAGACCCGCGACGATGCCGCCGGCCGCCGCCGCGACCAGACCCGCCTGGAGCGGGGTGCCGGTGGCCAGGGCGATGCCCAGGGAGAGCGGGACGGCGATCAGGAAGACGACCACGGAGGCGAGGAGATCCCGCCGCCAGAGGCGCCTGCCGGAGCGGCGTTCTCTGTTGCTTACGGAGTCGGGCGAGTCGGTCGGTCCCGACGTGTCCGTCGTATTCGTCGACTGAGGCTGCATGGGCGTTCCCGTCTTCGTCGGGGCGGCGCGGCCGCGCGTCGGGACGCGGCCGTGGTCACGGCGTGCAGCGGCGGGAGCGGCTGCGATGGCGGGGGTGTATCAACACTCGGTAAACGAATCGTAATGGAGAGTAAATGTGGAGGGAAGGCTGAAAGATCGAAGAAGGGGCGATTCCTCCTATCGAGTGAACGGGTGTCTTTATCTGCTGGTTGTTCTTCGATTTCGTTCTGTGCGAGGGGTGTTGCTTGTGCGAGTCTGCCGTGGTTGTTTCCTCGCTGATTCTTCGCTGATCTCTTCGGACGCCGCTCAGGCGGGCTGCGCCGTGGTGGCCGCCTGCCGCTCGTCGAGAACGAAGGAGGGGTCGACCTGGGCGGCGAGATCGGCGCCCGTCTTCGCGTTGCCCCAGCTCTCCGCGTTCTTGAGGTGGAAGTGCACCATCTGTCGCGTATAGCGCTGCCAGTCGCGCCGCTCGTAGGCGCTGTCGGCCGTCTCGTGCAGCGTGCGCAGGGCCGCCCGGTTGGACTCCTCCAGCAGGCCGAAGCGGGGCGGGCGGCCCTTCTCCATGGCCCGCACCCAGTCCGAGTGGCCGACTGTCACCAGCAGGTCGTCGCCGACCTCCGAGCGCAGGAAGTCGAGGTCGTCGGCGCCCTGCACCTTGTTGCCGACGACCTTCAGGGAGACGCCGAAGTCCTGCGCGTACTCCTTGTACTGGCGGTAGACCGAGACCCCCTTGCGGGTGGGCTCGGCCACCAGGAACGTCATGTCGAAGCGGGTGAACATCCCGGACGCGAACGAGTCGCTGCCCGCTGTCATGTCGACGACGACGTACTCACTGGGGCCGTCGACAAGGTGATTGAGGCACAGCTCGACCGCGCCGACCTTGGAGTGGTAGCAGGCGACCCCGAGGTCGGACTCGGTGAAGGGGCCGGTGGCCATCAGCCGGACCGACGCGCCTTCGTCGAGCGGGACGGTGCGGGCGCAGGCCGCGTAGACGGGGTTCTCCTCGTCCACCCGCAGCAGCCGCGAGCCCTCGCCCGGCGGGGTCGTCTTGATCATCGTGGCGGCGGAGGCGATCCGGGGGTTGCTCCCCCGCAGATAGTCCTTGATCAGAGGGAGCTGGGCACCCATCGCGGGCAGCGCGGCGGCCTCCTCGTCGTCCAGCCCGAGCGCGGCGCCGAGGTGCTGGTTGATATCGGCGTCCACCGCCAGCAGAGGTGCGCCGTCCGCTGCGAGATGGCGGATGAACAGTGAGGACAGCGTGGTCTTGCCGCTGCCGCCCTTGCCTACGAAAGCGATCTTCATGTTCACCAAGCGTAGGGTGATGGCCGCGGAAGGTGAGAACCGCGCGTGAAGAAGACCACTCCTTCGAGGGGTGTGAAGCCGAAGTGCGTACTGTTTTACCCATGAGTACGACTGCCGATCCGCTCGCGGCCCTGGGTTCGCTCCCTGGCGTTGCCGACTCCGTGGACTCCGTGCGCAAGGCGGTGGACCGCGTCTACGGCCACCGTGTGATGCGCCGCCGCAGCAATGAGATCGCCTCCGAGGCCGCGCTGCGCGGAGCGCGTGGCTCCGCGGCGCTTTCCGGCGCCGACTGGGCACTGGAAGAGGTCCGCCGCCGCACCGACTTCAGCGTCGAGGGCGAGCCCCGGACGGTGGGCGCGGCCCTGAGGCTCACCGCCGAGGCGGGCCAACTGCTGAGCGTGTGGCGGCAGTCGCCGCTGCGGGTACTGGCCAGGCTGCACCTGGTGGCGGCCGGCGGCAATCGGCCGGACGAGACGGTGGGGCGGCCCCGGCTGGAGGGCGAGCCGGTCGACGAACCGCTGATCGAGCTGGAGCTCCCGAGCGCCGCCGAGGTGTCGGGCCGGCTGGACGGGCTGGCCGGACTGCTGATCGCGGGCAGCGAGGCGCCCGCACTGGTGACGGCCGCCGTGGTGCACGGCGAACTGCTGGCGCTGCGGCCCTTCGGGTCGTGCAACGGGCTGGTGGCACGGACCGCCGAGCGGATCGTGCTCGTCGGCAGCGGGCTCGACCCCAAGTCGGTCTGTCCCGCGGAGGTGGGCCACGCCGAACTGGGCCGAGCCGCCTATGCGGCGGCGCTCGAAGGCTATGTGTCCGGTACGCCCGAAGGGGTGGCGGCCTGGATCATCCACTGCGCCCGTGCCACGGAGCTGGGCGTACGCGAGAGCACGGCCGTATGTGAGGCGCTCCAGCGCGGAGCCGCCTGACGCGTTTGGAGCCCCCGGCCGGGCCTGCGGGGGTGTGGTCGCCGAGCCGGGGTGATCCGGCATTCGGCGGCGGCTTCCGGCGGCGGGGAGGAGCCGGGAAACCCGGCCGACCGGGTTGCGGCGGTACCGGTCAAGTCCGGTACCGCCGCTGGCATGTTCGCCGGGTTACCATGCGTGCACGATGTTTGCCCATCAGGTCGAGACTTCGCTCGCCCCTGGTGCGGCTGGCCCGTAATCGACGGGTCGGCGTCGCGTGGGTGCCCGACGTTCATGCTCGGTCCGTGGGGCCGTGGTGCGTGAAAGGGCTTCCTCTCGGATGTCCCTGGTCTCGCGGGCCGTTGATTCCTTTCTACTCCTGTCGCCCCCGAAGCGGAAGTCCAAGCCGCAGTTCTTTGCTTTTGCCTTCAAAAGCGGGCAATGCGGGCGCGGGGTGAACGGCGTCGGCCGGCGAGCCAGAACAGGCTCGCGGCGGCCACGGCGGCACCGACCGCGGCGGCCGCGACCAGGGCGGGACGGGAGGGCAGGGACAGCGAGGGAACCCGCTGTTTGAGCCGCACCGGTCGGTTGAAGGAGAGGACCGGCCAGTCGCGGGCGACCGCCTCCCGGCGCAGCGCGCGGTCCGGATTCACCGCGTGCGGGTGGCCCACCGATTCCAGCATCGGGATATCGGTCACCGAGTCGCTGTACGCGTAGCAGCGCGCGAGGTCGTATCCCTCGGACTCCGCGAGCTCCCTGATGGCCTCGGCCTTGGTCGGGCCATAGGCGTAGTACTCGACTTCGCCCGTGAAGGCGCCGTCCTCGACGACCATGCGGGTGGCGACCACGCGGTCCGCGCCGAGGAGTTCACCGATGGGTTCGACGACCTCGGCGCCGGAGGTGCTCACAATCACCACATCGCGGCCGGCGGTGTGGTGCGCTTCGATGAGAGAGGCGGCCTCGTCGTAAATGATCGGGTCGATGAGTTCGTGCAGAGTCTCCGCGACGAGCTCACGGACCTGCTGGACATTCCAGCCCCGGCAGAGCGCGGAGAGATACTCACGCATCCGCTCCATCTGGTCATGATCGGCACCGCCGGCGAGGAAGACGAACTGCGCGTATGCGGTGCGCAGGACGGCGCGTCGGTTGATCAGGCCACCTTGGTAGAACGACTTGCTGAAGGTGAGCGTGCTCGACTTGGCAATGACCGTCTTGTCCAGATCAAAGAACGCGGCTGTCCTGGGCAGCGAGTGGTTTTCCACGGTGCCGAGCATAGGGGCCCTCCATTCGGCGTAAGCTGAGGCGTGTGGGTTTGCCTGAGAAGGCTCTCGGGTACACCATGGAAGTCACGGATCGTTCGCGACCGTGTCTAACCCGGCCCGACTCCTCCCCCCCCGAGTCGGCCGTGGGGACGACCCCCGCTCTCCCCCCCGGCGGGGGTCGTCGCATGTCCGGATGCATTTTGAGCGTCCCCGCCCGAGCCTCCTTCCTCCGTCGGCCTTGCGGCGCCGTGCCCTCCCCCTCCTTCATACGCGTCACGCTGCGTAATCGCCAGGCCGCTCTCCGGAAGTCACCGGTATAGGTGACCGGGATATTCACAACGGCTCGGTCGTCCACAGTTTTCAACCAAGATCCACATGATTTTTCAGTTCCGGGCACGGTGATTCCCCGCGCTGTTCCGCGATGTACGTGGAAGCGAGAGCGCGTAGTGGGACGGGGAGGACATCGTGGCCGGATCCAGTGCATCCGATTGGCCGCGCGCCGCCGAGGGCGGACGGGCCGGGCCCTTGATCGTCGCGGAGGACGAGGCGCTGCTCGACGACCTGCTGCGGCTGTGCGCCGCGGCGGGGGCGGTGCCCGAGGTGGCGCAGGGGATGCCCGCGCGCAGAGGTGTCTGGGAGCGGGCGCCGCTGGTCCTGGTCGGCGACGACTGCGCGAGCCGCCTCGGAAAGGCCGTCGCCGGGCCCCCGGGCGAGGGACTCGTGCTCGTCGGCAGGGACCCGGAGGACCCCGGCATCTGGCGGCGGGCCGTGGAGCTCGGGGCCGGCGGCGTGGCTTTGCTGCCGGAGAACGAGGCATGGCTGGTCGACCGCATCGCCGACGCCATGGAGGAGAAGGGGAAGCCCGCCCTGACCGTCGGGGTGATCGGCGGCCGGGGCGGCGCAGGAGCGAGCACGTTGGCCTGCGCGCTCGCCGTCGGCGCCGCCCGCTCGGGGCAGCGCACCATGCTCATCGACGCCGACCCGCTGGGCGGCGGCCTGGACGTGCTCTTCGGGGGTGAGAAAGCGGAAGGGCTCCGCTGGCCGGCCTTCGCCGACTCGCGGGGCCGGGTGGCGGGCCAGGCGCTGGAGGAGGCGCTGCCCGAGCTGCACTCACTGCGCCTGCTCAGCTGGGACAGGGGTACGTGCGCGAGCGTGCCGCCGGACGCGATGCGGGCCGTGCTCGGCGCGGCACGCAGGCGCGGCGGCGTGGTCGTCATCGATCTGCCGCGACGGCTCGACGATGCCGCTGTCGAGGCCCTCGGGCAGCTGGACATGGGGCTGTTGGTGGTGCCCGCGGAGCTGCGCGCCGTGGTGGCGGCGCAACGCGTCGCGTCCATGGTCAGGATGATGCTCGACGACCTGAGAGTGGTCGTGCGCGGCCCGTGCGGTGCCGGGCTCGACGGCGAGGAGATCGCCCGCCTCCTGGGCCTGCCGCTCGCCGGTGAGCTGCCCCTCGACCCCGGTCTGCCCGGCGTGTTGACCGCCGGTCGGCCGCCGGGCGCCGATCGCGGGCCGCTCGCCCGGTTCAGCGCGGAGTTCTGGGGCCGACTGGCGGCCGACGGCAGCGGGGTCCCGTCATGAGCGCCGAGCTGCTGGACGCCGTACGGCTGAGGCTCGCCGAGAGCGGTACGGAGCCGACGCCGGCCCGGGTGGCGGAGGCGCTGCGCAGCGAGGGGCGGCTGCTGGGGGACGCCGAAGTGCTCGGTGTCGTCAAACGGTTGAGATCCGAGCTGATCGGCGCCGGCCCGCTGGAGCGGCTGCTCGCCGAGCCCGACGTCACCGATGTGCTCGTGACCGCCCCCGATCAGGTGTGGGTCGACCGGGGCTCCGGCCTTGAGCGCACGGGGGTGACCTTTCCCGACGCGGCGGCGGTACGCCGGCTCGCGCAGCGGCTCGCCGCGATCGCCGGACGGCGGCTGGACGATGCCCGGCCGTGGGTGGACGCCCGGCTCCCCGACGGGACGCGGCTGCATGCCGTGCTGCCTCCGGTGGCGGTGGGCTCGACGTGCCTCTCGCTACGGGTGGTGCGGCCACGCGCCTTCACCCTGGACGACCTGGTGGCCGCGGGCACCGTTCCGCCGGGCGGGGAGCGGCTGTTGCGGGCGGTGCTGGAGGCGCGGCTCTCCTTCGTGATCAGTGGTGGAACGGGCAGTGGCAAGACGACCTTGCTGACGACCCTGTTGGGGCTGGTCGCCCCGGACGAGCGGATCGTGCTGGCGGAGGATTCCGCGGAGCTGCGGCCGGACCATCCACATGTAGTGCGACTGGAGACGAGACCCGCGAACCAGGAGGGAATCGGCCTGGTCACCCTGAGGGATCTGGTGCGCCAGGCACTGCGGATGCGGCCGGACCGGCTGGTGGTCGGTGAGGTTCGAGGGCCCGAAGTCACGGACCTGCTGGCGGCGTTGAACACGGGGCACGAGGGAGGGTGTGGCACGGTCCACGCGAATGCCGCAGCGGACGTGCCGGCTCGCTTGGAGGCCCTGGGATCCACGGCCGGTCTCGACCGGGCGGCGCTGCACAGTCAACTGGCGGCGGGGCTGGCCGTGGTGATCCATCTCGTCCGGACGCGAGGAGGGCTGCGGCGCATCGCCGAGGTGCATGTGCTGGACCGTGACGGGGCGGGGTTCGTGACGACCGTGCCGGCGGCCGTCCGTGGCCCGGAGGGCTTCGAGCGGGCCCGGGGCTGGGATCGGCTGGCGGAGCTGTGTGAGCGCGGGGGGTGCGCGCCATGACGGTCCACGCGGTGGCGCCCCACACCGTGCTCGGGCCGGTTGCGGCACTGGGGGCGCTGGTCATGGTCTGGTCGCTGACGAGGCCGGACCATGAAGTGCGGCGGGCCAGGCTGCTGTTCGCCGGTGGGGGCGTGGTCGGGCCGGCCGGGTTCGGGCTTCCCGACTGGGTCGAGGAATGGCGCGGCCGGCTGTGGCGGCTGGCGCGGGAGCGGCGCGAGCTCGTGTGCCTCCCGATCGGAGGCGTGGTGGCGCTGCTGGGGCAGTCGGTGTTGCCGCTGTTGGCCGCGGTGGCGGCCGTGCCGCTGGTGAGGCGGTGGCTCGGTGTGCGCCGGGCGCGGGAGGAGCGGGAGCGGCGGGAAGCAGCGGTGATCGAGCTCTGCGGCACCGTCGCGGGGGAGCTGCGGGCTGGTCGGCAGCCCGCCGAGGCCCTGTCGGTCGTCGGGGCAGGGGAGTTGGGGTCGGACTGGGCCGTGGTGCCAGCGGCGGCGCGATTCGGCGGCGACGTGCCGGAGGCGCTGCGAGCGGTGGGGCGGTTGCCGGGGGCCGAGGGGCTGCAGGGTGTGGCCGCCTGCTGGAAGGTCGCGGTCGACGGGGGCGCGGGGCTCGCCGCGGCGCTGGAGCGAGTGGCAGCTGCGTTGAGCGCGGAGCGCGATCAACGGGAGGAGCTGCACGCGCAGTTGGCGGGCACCCGGTCCACCGCTGTGATGCTCGCCGTGCTTCCGGTCATGGCCCTGCTGATGGGCAGCGCGCTCGGCGCAGCGCCGCTGCGGGTGCTGCTGCATACGCCGGTGGGGCTGGGTTGCCTGTGCCTCGGTGGGTTGTTGGAGGGTGCGGGGCTCGCCTGGACGGGACGGATCGTGCGCTCGGCGGTCGGGGCGCCAACGGTGGGAGCCGGTCCGATGCGGGGCTCGGAGCGGAGGGATGTCAGGTGAGCGGAAATGTTATCCACAGCCTGTGGACAGTGATGTTGCTCTGCGCCGCACTCGCGGGGGCGGCGGCTCTCGGGGCGGTCCGTGGGAGGCGGAGCGCGCGCAGGAGGGTCGCGTCCCTCTTCGGCCGGTGCGAGGCGGAGGCTAGTGGATGGGCGGGGATGTTGCTGCGGCTGCGGGCGGAGCGGCTCCCGGGGGTTCGCCGCTGGTTGCCGATGGTGGGGGCTGCTGCCGCCGGGCCCATCCTCGTCGGAGGAATCGCCGGGTGGGGGCTGGGACTCGCCGCCGTGTACGGCATGTGGAGGTTCCAGCGGCGAGCGGGCGGGGTCGGTGACGGCTCGGGTGGTGCCTTCTCGGCCATATCGGCTGGATCGGCCTCGGTGTCGGCATCCGCACCAACCGCATCACCAATCTCGGCTATCTCAACTGTCTCAACTACCTCGGCTGCGCCGAATGTGCCCGCCGCAGAAGTGGAAAAGCAGCTTCCACTTGCCGCGGATCTTTTGGCCGCGTGCCTCGCCGCTGGGGCGGGGCCGAGGGAGGCGGCGGAGGCGGTGGGCGCGTCCCTCGGCGGGCCGGTGGGGGAGGGATTGGCCCAGGCGGCCGCAGAAGTCCGGCTCGGGGGCGAGCCCGCCACGGCCTGGAGCCGGGTCGGGAGTCTCCCGCAAGCGCGAGCTCTGGCGAGCTGCCTGGAGCGTGCGCAGGCGACGGGGGTGCCCGCGGTGGAGTCCATGTCCCGGCTCGCGGGCCGCCTGCGCGCCGAGCGGAGCCGGGCGGCGGGCATACGGGCCCGGCGCGCGGGCGTGCTGGTGACGGCCCCGCTGGGGCTGTGCTTCCTGCCCGCGTTCCTGACGGTCGGCGTGGTGCCCGTGGTGATCGGGCTCGCGAGCGGCCTTCTGAAAGGCAATTGACGATGCGTGAGACAAGGGCGGGGGAAGTGGAAATGACAGCACTGACAATGTCGTGGCGGTCGAGGTTCCGCGCATGGCGGGAAGCGCGGGTGCGGGCGGGGTCCGGGGCGGGCGGGGAGGCCGGGATGTCCACGGCCGAGTACGCCATCGGCACCTTGGCGGCCTGTGCCCTGGCCGCCGTGCTCTACAAGGTGGTCACGAGCGGGGCGGTCAGCGCGGCCTTGCAGGGGCTGATCCAGAAGGCGCTCCATGCGCCGTTCTGACGGCGGCTATGTGACCGCGGAGGCCGCGCTGGCGCTGCCGGCTCTGATGCTCTTCGGCATGGCGCTGATCTGGGGGCTCATGGCCGCGTCCGCGCAGATCCAGTGCGTGGACGCGGCGCGGGCCGGGGCCCGGGCGGCGGCCCGGTCCGACCCGGCGTCGGTGGCGATCGCCACGGCCAGGGCGGCCGCGCCCGAGGGCGCGCGGGTGGCGCTGAGCAGGGAGGGCGACCTGGTCCGGGTGCGTGTGGACGCCCGGTCCGCCGGGCCAGGCCCCCTGGCGGTCCGGCTCGGGGGAGAGGCGGTGGCCCTTGCGGAAGAGACCGTGGGGTGACGGGGGCATGGCCACGGTGTGGGTTGCGCTGGCCGCCACGGCGTTCTGCGTGGTGTTCGCGGCGGTCCTGGCCATGGGGCGGGCGATCGAGGTCCGCCACCGGGCCGGAGGAGCGGCGGACCTGGCGGTGCTGGCGGCCGCAGATCACGCTCTCGAAGGCGAGCCGACGGCGTGCGGTCTCGCCCGGCGGGTGGCGGTGGCCCAGCACACGAGGGTGGTGCGCTGCGTTGTGAGCGGCGAGTTCGCCGAAGTCTCGGCCGAGGCGAGAGCGGGTCCGTACGCGGTGCGCGTCCGTTCACGAGCGGGCCCGGCGATGGGAGGTGGAGCTGCTTGGCCGTGAGCGGTGCGGTGTGGCCTGCGGGCGGCCGGGGCGAGCCCTGTGGCTGTGGCTGGTGGCCTGCGGCTTGGCGTGTGCGGTTCTGAGGTGTGTGCAGGGCGGTGCGGACGGTTCTGCGGCTCCGGCCCACTCTGAGCGCTCAAGGCCGTTTCTCGGTGGCCGGGCTGAGTTTGTGGGCGGGGCGGGCCGAATGGCGGCGGGCATGTGGCGGGCGGTGGTTGGCCGCAAGGCTGTCCTGCGGCTGCCGGCTCCGTCCTGGTCGGCCCGAGGCGCCGGATGAGCTTCCGGGTGTCCGGCGACGAGGCATGGAGGGCGCGTCCTGAGGTCGGCGAGGCAGTTCGCTCGGCGGTGCGCCGGAGGGCGGCTCCGTAGCGGTCGCGACGTCACTCAGGCCGTTCCACAGCTCCCGCCGTGCCCCACGGGCCAAGTTCCGGGGGCAAGGCCACCGGAGCGCGACTGAGGGCCCGTCAGGCGCTGTCAGGGGTCCTGATCAGGCCTCCTCCGATGGTTTCGGTGGGGCGCCTTTGAGGAGGTGGGTGAGGAGGCGGATGGCGGCCTTCTTGTCGAGGGGGTCGTTGCCGTTGCCGCACTTGGGGGACTGGACGCAGGAGGGGCAGCCGGATTCGCACTCGCAGGCTGCGATCGCCTCCCGGGTGGCGGTGAGCCACTCGGCGGCGGTGTGGAAGGCGCGCTCGGCGAAGCCGGCGCCGCCCGAGTGGCCGTCGTAGACGAAGACGGTGGGCAGGAGCGTGTCGGGGTGGAGGGGGACGGAGACGCCCCCGATGTCCCAGCGGTCGCAGGTGGCGAAGAGCGGCAGCATGCCGATGGAGGCGTGTTCCGCGGCGTGCAGGGCGCCGCCCAGGGCCTCGGGGTGGATGCGGGCGTCGTCGAGCTGGTCCTCGGTGACGGTCCACCACACGGCACGGGTGCGCAGGGTGCGGGGCGGCAGGTCCAGCTTGGACTCGCCGAGGACCTCGCCGGTGATGAGCCGGCGGCGGAGGAAGGAGACGACCTGATTGGTGACCTCGACAGAGCCGAAGCAGAGCCGTGCGTCCCCCCAGGGGACCTCGGCGCTGGTCTCCAGGACCGAGATGGTGGTGGTGTCGCGGGCGGTTGTCGAATAAGGCGGGTCGGCCTGCTCGACGAGGGCGACGGAGGAGTCCAGGTCGAGGTGGCGGACGAGATAGGTCCGGCCCTGGTGGAGGTGGACCGCGCCCTCGTGGACGGCGGCGTGCGCGGCGGCGGCGTCCACCGTGCCCAGCAGGCGCCCGGTGCCCTCCTCCACGACCTGGACGGGGCGGCCGCCCCCGCCCCGGATGTCGGTGAGGTCGGCGGCCCGCTCGCGGCGCGTCCAGTGCCAGGCGGCGGCGCGGCGGCGGAGCAGCTTGCGCCCTTCGAGCTGGGTGAGCAGACCGGGCGCCTCAGGTCCGAAGAGCGAGAGGTCGGCCTCGGTGAGCGGCAGCTCGGCCGCCGCCGCGCACAGATGGGGGGCGAGGACGTAAGGGTTGTCCGGGTCGAGGACGGTGGACTCCACCGGCTGCCGGAAGAGGGCCTCCGGGTGGTGGACGAGATAGGTGTCCAGGGGGTCGTCGCGGGCGACGAGGACGGCGAGGGCGCCCCGGCCCGTACGGCCCGCGCGGCCGGCCTGCTGCCACAGCGAGGCGCGGGTGCCGGGATAGCCGGAGAGCAGGATGGCGTCGAGACCGGCGACGTCGACGCCGAGTTCCAGGGCGGTGGTGGCCGAGAGGCCCAGCAGATCCCCGGAGTGCAGGGCGTGCTCGATCGCGCGGCGCTCCTCGGGGAGGTAGCCGCCCCGGTAGGCGGCGACGCGGGCGGGGAGGGAGCGGTCGACGGCGGCCAGGCGTTCCTGGGCGATGAGGGAGATGAGCTCGGCGCCGCGCCGCGAGCGGACGAACGCGACGGTGCGGACGCCCTGGACGACGAGGTCGGTGAGGAGGTCGGCAGTCTCCGCGGTGGCGGTGCGGCGGACGGGCGCGCCCTTCTCGCCGTGGAACTCGGTGAGCGGGGGCTCCCAGAGGGCGAAGACCAGTTCGCCGCGCGGGGAGGAGTCCTCGGTGATCTCCGCCACGGGCACCCCGGTGAGTCTGGACGCCGCGGTGGCCGGGTCCGAGGCGGTGGCGGAGGCGAGGAGGAAGACGGGATACGAGCCGTAGCGGGCGCAGACACGCCGGAGCCGGCGCAGCACCTGGGCGACGTGCGAGCCGAAGACGCCGCGATAGGTGTGGCACTCGTCGACGACGACGTAGCGCAGGGCGCGCAGGAAGGAGGACCACCTGGGGTGGGCGGGCAGGATCGAGCGGTGGAGCATGTCGGGGTTGGTGAGCGCGTAATTGGCGTACTGCCGCACCCACTCCCGTTCCTCCACGGGGGTGTCGCCGTCGTAGACCGCGGGGCGGACGCTCCTGCCCAGGGGCTCGGCCAGGGCCCGTACGGCGCGCCGCTGGTCGGCGGCGAGGGCCTTGGTGGGGGCGAGGTAGAGGGCGGTCGCGCCGCGGCCGTTCGGGGCCTCCGCCCCGTCCAGCAGGGCGCTCAGCACGGGGGCCAGATAGGCGAGGGACTTGCCGGAGGCCGTTCCGGTGGCCACCACCACCGACTCGCCGCGCAGGGCGTGCTCGGCCGTGAGAGCCTGGTGAGCCCAAGGGCGCTCGATGCCGGCCAGCCGGATGGCATCGACCACTTCCGGCCGGATCTTCTCAGGCCAGGGGGCATGACGTCCCGGACGCGGGGGCAAGTGCTCCGTATGAGTGATGCGCGCAGCCCGGTCGGCCCCGGCGGTCAGCCTGTCGAGGACCGTCCGGGGAGCGGGGTGTACGCCCGCCTCCGGCGGGAGTTGATCGTTGGCCATTGACACCGAGTGTGTCACTGGCGTGGCGGACAATGGCGCCAAGGCGTCGTGCACGCCTGCCGGTAAGTGATTGAATGCCATCGCGGCTGCCGATCCATGGGGGGCGACCGCTCGATGCAAGGTGCTGGAGGATCCGTGGACCTGTCCCTGTCGACCGAGACCGTAGGCGACCGTACGGTTGTCCGGGTCGGTGGCGAGATTGATGTGTACACCGCGCCCAAGCTGCGTGAGCAGTTGGTCGAGCTTGTCAACGACGGCAGCTATCACCTCGTCGTGGACATGGAGGGCGTCGACTTCCTCGACTCCACCGGGCTCGGCGTGCTGGTCGGCGGCCTCAAGCGGGTGCGAGCCCACGAGGGCTCGCTGCGCCTGGTCTGCAACCAGGAGCGCATTCTGAAGATTTTCCGTATCACCGGCCTCACCAAGGTGTTCCCGATTCACACCTCGGTTCAGGACGCGGTGTCGGCGACCGACTGACGGTCGTCGCAGGAAGACTGCGACGCGGGGGGATCCGGGCCTGAGGGGCCCGGCCCTCCCCGCGAGTCCGCCCTTTTCCGGAAGAGGGGAAGGGGGCACGTACGACTGAGGGGGATGGCATGGCCACCGTCGAACTGCTCTTCAGTGCCCTTCCCGAGCATGTCCGGACCGCTCGTCTGGTGGCGGCCGCGGTGGCGCGCCGGGCCGGAGTCGATGAGGCCGTGCTGGACGAGCTCCGTCTCGCCGTGGGCGAGGCGTGCTCCCGCGCGGTCGGGCTGCACCTCAACAACGGCGTGACCAGCCCCGTCCGGGTCGTGCTGATCGAGGACGAGAAGAAGTTCTCCATCGAGGTCGGGGACGACGCTCCCAGGCCGCCCGTCGCCGCGAGCGCGGCCGCGCGGGGCGCCGGCGGCACCTCGGGCGCGCCCGTGCCCGCCCAGGACGACGGCGGGGCCGACGGCGAGGACGATATGGGCCTGGCCGTCATCAGCGGTCTGGTCGACGACGTCGAGGTGACCGCCGACGACAGCGGCGGCCTGATCCGCATGAGCTGGCCGACGACGTCGGCGCACGTTCTGTCGTAGCCCACTGTCACCGTGATGCCGTAGCGGACGGTTCCGAATCCGGCGTAACCGCCAGGGGGCCGGTGAGGCACCCCGCTTCGGCGTGCGATCGCTTCCGAGCAGGGCCGGAGCGCCTGCCGGGCCGGTCCCGGGCCCCGGCGTCGAGGGATGGATTTCCGCCGTGCGGCATGAGCCGCGGGTCTATTTCCGATCCCTTTCCGATCTCCCCGCGGCGATCTTTCCTTTACGGATCTCCGTCCGAGCATTCGGGATCTTTCCTGCCGAGATCCTTTGCTGCGCGGTCATTCACTCGATCTTCACGGCGGTAAGGCCGGTTCCGTTTGCCGCGCTCTGTTTTGATCTCGGCATGCTCCCTACAATCCGTCCATCTTGAGCTCAGTACGCCTGAGCGTGGCGGCTGTTCCGCGTTCGCGGTGCTGTCGCGCGCCCATGTGCCAAACGTCAAGGAGGACGAATGGCGGGGCCTCTTACCCCTGAACAGGTGGACTTCACTCAGAATCTCGCGGCCGAGCTGACCCGGGGCAACCGCACGCTGGTGCTGGTGATCGGCGCCGTGGCGCTGGCCGCGCTCGGGGTGGCCGTGGTGCTCGTACGGCAGGTCCTCGCGGCGCGTGAGGGTACCGACAGCATGAGAAAGATCGCCGCGGCGGTGCAGGAAGGCGCGAATGCCTATCTCGCCCGCCAGTTGCGCACCCTCGGCATTTTCGCCGTGGCCGTGTTCTTCCTGCTCATGCTCCTGCCGGCGGACAACTGGTCGCAGCGTGCCGGGCGTTCGGCCTTTTTCCTGGTCGGCGCTCTCTTCTCCGCGGCCACCGGCTATATCGGCATGTGGCTCGCGGTGCGCAGCAATGTGCGGGTCGCCGCCGCCGCGCGGGAGGCCACGCCTGCCGAGGGCGAGCCCGAAAAGGATCTGACGGCTGTTTCGCACAAGGCCATGAAGATCGCTTTCCGCACCGGCGGGGTCGTCGGCATGTGCACGGTCGGGCTGGGCCTCCTGGGCGCCTCGTGCGTGGTGTTGGCGTACAAGTCGGACGCGCCCAAGGTGCTGGAGGGCTTCGGTTTCGGCGCGGCGCTGCTCGCGATGTTCATGAGGGTCGGCGGTGGCATCTTCACCAAGGCCGCCGACGTCGGCGCCGACCTGGTCGGCAAGGTGGAAAAGGGCATTCCGGAGGACGATCCGCGCAATGCCGCCACCATCGCCGACAATGTGGGCGACAACGTCGGCGACTGCGCGGGCATGGCCGCCGACCTCTTCGAGTCCTACGCCGTGACGCTGGTCGCCGCGTTGATCCTCGGCAAGGCGGCGTTCGGCGACGCGGGCCTCGCCTTTCCGCTGCTCGTCCCCGCCATCGGGGTCCTCACCGCGATGATCGGCATCTTCGCCGTGGCGCCGCGGCGCTCCGACCGCAGCGGGATGACCGCGATCAACCGCGGCTTCTTCATCTCGGCGATCGTCTCCCTGGTGCTGGTCACGGTGGCGGTGTTCGTCTATCTGCCGTCCAGTTACGCGGACTTGAAGGGCATCGGCGACGCCGCCATCAACGGGCACAAGGGGGACCCGCGGGTGCTGGCCCTGGTGGCGGTGGCCATCGGCATCGTCCTCGCCGCGCTGATCCAGCAACTCACGGGCTATTTCACGGAGACGAGCCGCAGGCCCGTACGCGACATCGGCAAGAGCTCGCTGACCGGCCCCGCGACGGTGGTGCTCGCCGGCATCTCCATCGGCCTGGAATCCGCGGTCTATTCGGCGGTGCTCATCGGGCTCGCCGTCTACGGCGCGTTCCTGCTGGGCGGTACCTCGATCATGCTCGCGCTGTTCGCCGTCGCCCTCGCGGGCACGGGTCTGCTCACCACCGTCGGCGTCATCGTCGCCATGGACACCTTCGGCCCGGTCTCCGACAACGCCCAGGGCATCGCCGAGATGTCCGGGGACGTCGAGGGCGCGGGCGCGCAGGTGCTCACCGACCTCGACGCCGTGGGCAACACCACGAAGGCGATCACCAAGGGCATCGCCATCGCCACGGCGGTGCTCGCGGCGTCGGCGCTCTTCGGTTCGTACCGCGACGCCATCGCCACGGCGGTCGACGACGTCCACGCGAAGTCCACGGAGATGAACCTGAGTCTGGACATCTCGCAGCCCAACAACCTCGTGGGCCTGGTGCTGGGCGCCGCGGTCGTCTTCCTCTTCTCGGGGCTCGCCATCAACGCCGTGTCGCGGTCGGCGGGCTCGGTGGTCTACGAGGTGCGGCGGCAGTTCCGCGAGCACCCCGGGATCATGGACTACTCCGAGAAGCCCGAGTACGGGCGCGTCGTGGACATCTGCACCAAGGACGCGCTGCGCGAACTCGCCACGCCAGGGCTGCTGGCCGTCCTGGCGCCGATCGCGGTGGGCTTCTCGCTCGGGGTCGGCGCGCTCGGTTCGTACCTCGCGGGCGCCATCGGCACCGGCACGCTGATGGCCGTCTTCCTGGCCAACTCCGGCGGCGCCTGGGACAACGCCAAGAAGCTGGTCGAGGACGGCCACCACGGCGGCAAGGGCAGTGAGGCGCATGCCGCGACGGTCATCGGCGACACGGTCGGAGACCCCTTCAAGGACACGGCCGGGCCCGCGATCAACCCGCTGCTGAAGGTGATGAACCTGGTGGCGCTGCTGATCGCTCCGGCGGTGGTCAAGTTCTCCTTCGGGGCCGACGCCAACAAGGGGTTGCGGATCGGCGTCGCGGTGCTGGCCATCGTGGTCATCGTCGGTGCCGTCTACGTCTCCAAGCGGCGCGGCGTCGCCATGGACGGCGACGACGGCGAGGCGGAGCGCGCGGCGCACCCCGCGGATCCGGCGGTGGTCTCCTGACGGACCGACACCTACGGGCCGACGGGCCCCGGGGCGGGCGGACGGTGTGCGAAGGCGCGCCGTCCGCCCGTGCGCCGTGGGTCTCCGCCGCGCCGCGCACGGGGGCCCGGGTGAGTGGATCAAGGTGCGGCGAACGCCACGGCGTTCTTGGTGCAAATGGCTTCAAAAGGGGGCGTACAGGGCGCCTGGCTCGGAGATGGCACCGCCTGGACGTGTAAGTTCCGGGGCCGGAGCCATCGAAGGGACCAATCCGGTGAACAAGAAGCTTGTCGCTGCACTGTCCGGCGGTGCGGCACTCGTCCTGGCGCTGACCGGCTGCGGCGGGGGCGGCGGGGGCAACAAGAAGCTCGACGACTGGGCCAAGAAGGTCTGCGACCAGATGCAGCCCCAGGTCAAGAAGATCCAGGACGCCAACCACTCGATCGCCGGCGTCCAGACCGAAGAGGACTCCAAGAAGGTCCAGCAGACCGACTCCGCGGCCTTCCAGGCCAACGCCGACGCGTACAAGGCGCTGGCCGGCGGTGTGGACAACGCGGGAGCGCCGCCGGTGAAGGAAGGCGAGAGCAGCCAGAAGAACGCCGTCAAGGCGCTCAACGACCTCTCCGCGGCGTACGCCGGTCTGAAGAAGCGGATGGACGGGCTGGACACCGGGGACAAGGCGAAGTTCGCCGAGGGGCTCAAGGGAATCGGTGGGGACATCGGGAAGCTGAGCAGCCAGAGTGACGACGCGCTGAAGAAGCTTCAGTCGGGGGACGTGGGCAAGTCGATGGCCAAGCAGCCCGGGTGCCAGAAGACGTCCGTGTCGTCCTCGGCCAGCACGAAGTGATCGGTACGAAGTGATCCGCACGACGTGATCGGCATGAAGCGATCGGCATGAAGTCATGAAGCAGTGAGCCACGCGGGTGGGGTGGGCCGGGGAAACGGAAGAACCCGGCCCGCCCCACCCGTTTGTCGGTGGCGCACCCGACAATGGGGGCGTGAGTACGCTCCTTCCCTTCGCCGACCCCGCCCGCACCGACCGGCTGCGTGGCGCCCTGCTCTCCGCGGCCTTCACCGCCGACGGTCTCCTCGACCTGCTGGGAGCCCCCGCCTACGCCGCTCTCGCGCGCAGCGAGACCGTGCCCGCGCTGCGTGCCACGCGGGGGGACGGGCCGCTGGAGACGCTGGTCCGGCTCTTCCTCCTGCAGCGCCCCGCCGCGTACGGGCGTGCCGCCGCCGCGCTGCCCGTGGACGACTGCCTGGCCGACGGCTGGCTCGTGCGCGACGGCGACGAGGTGCGGGCGACCGTCGACGTGCGCCCCTACGGCGGCCCCGAGGGGCAGGACTGGTGGATCGTCTCCGACCTGGGCTGTGCCGTCGGCGGTGCTGGCGGGATCGCGCAGGGGTCCGCCGGTCCGGCCGGGGTGGACCGCTCGGAGCTCGTCCTCGGTGTCGGCGGCGCGTCCACCACGCTCGCCGGGATCACCGTGCGCACGCCCGTGGCGAGCGCTCTGGACCTCGGCACCGGTTCCGGCATCCAGGCGCTGCACGCCGCCCAGCACGCCACCAAGGTCACCGCGACCGACCTCAACCCGCGGGCGCTGCACTTCGCCCGGCTCACTCTCGCCCTGTCCGGCGCGCCCGAGGCCGATCTGCGCGAGGGCTCGCTGTTCGAGCCGGTCGCCCACGACACGTACGACCTGATCGTCTCCAACCCCCCGTTCGTCATCTCCCCGGGCGCCCGGCTCACCTATCGCGACGGCGGGATGGGCGGCGACGACCTCTGCCGCACGCTCGTGCAGCAGGCGGGGGAGCGGCTCAACGACGGCGGTCACTGCCAGCTGCTCGCCAACTGGCAGCACGTCGAGGGCGAGGACTGGCGCGACCGGCTGTCGTCCTGGGTGCCGCGCGGCTGCGACGCCTGGATCGTCCAGCGCGAGGTGCAGGACGTCGCACAGTACGCCGAGCTGTGGCTGCGGGACGGCGGTGACCACCGCTCCGCCCCCGAGGCCTACGCGGCGCGCTACGACGCGTGGCTGGACGAATTCGCGGCCCGCGGGACCAAGGCCGTCGGATTTGGCTGGATCACGCTGCGCAAAACGGGCTCCGAGCGGCCTTCCGTCATGGCGGAGGAGTGGCCGCACCCGGTTGAGCAGCCGCTCGGTGCATCCGTTCGGGCCCATTTCGAGCGACAGGACTTCCTGCGTTCGCATGACGACGCGGCGCTGCTCGCCGCCCGCTTCCGGCTGGCCGACGAGGTCGTCCAGGAGCAGGTCGGGATGCCCGGGGCGGAGGATCCGGAGCACGTCGTCCTCCGGCAGAACCGCGGAATGCGGCGGGCGACCAAGGTCGACACGGTCGGCGCGGGCTTCGCCGGGGTGTGTGACGGCTCTCTCAGCGCGGGACGGATTCTGGACGCGATCGCACAGCTCGTCGGGGAGGACGCGGTGTCGCTGCGCGACCGCACGCCGGAGTCGATCCGGCTGCTCGTGGAGCAGGGATTCCTGGTTCCCGTAGAAAGCTGAGAACACCGTTCGGAGGGGTCGGGTTCACGTCACGTTCGCGTGGGCATCGTCTTCTGGGACCGCAGGTGGCAGGGCTGCCACCTGCGATTCCTCGTGCGGTCGCGTGTGACGGGCCGTCCTGGTGCCCCGGGGCCCCGGCCCTCGTCGGCCGGGAGCCCGCCGGGGATGCCCCCGGGACACCCCCCGGTGGGGTCCGGCCGGCGGTTCACCCCCGTGGTGTGCCGGTCCGGGCGGCAGACAGGACGCTTGTCGGGTTACCGTTCGAGTGGCGTTGCGGGCTTTTTCCGTTTGACACGGGGGCGGGATGTACCGTCACACTCCGCAGCGTCACCGCAGCGCCTACACCGAGTGCCGACCGGAAGAAGAGCGAAGTTGTCCCCGACCAGCGAGACCGCACAGGGCGGCCGCCGACTCGTCATCGTCGAGTCGCCTGCCAAGGCGAAGACGATCAAGGGCTACCTCGGCCCCGGATACGTCGTCGAGGCGAGCGTCGGGCACATCCGTGACCTGCCGAACGGGGCCGCCGAGGTCCCGGCCAAGTACAAGGGCGAGCCGTGGGCCCGGCTCGGCGTGAACGTCGACGCCGACTTCCAGCCCATCTATGTCGTCAACCACGACAAGAAGGACCAGGTCAAGAAGCTCAAGGAGCTGCTGGCCGACTCCGACGAGCTCTTCCTCGCCACCGATGAGGACCGCGAGGGCGAGGCCATCGCCTGGCACCTCCAGGAAGTCCTCAAGCCCAAGGTCCCCGTCCGCCGGATGGTCTTCCACGAGATCACCAAGGACGCGATCCGCGAGGCCGTCGCCAATCCGCGCGAGCTGAACAAGAAGCTCGTCGACGCCCAGGAGACCCGCCGCATCCTCGACCGCCTCTACGGCTACGAGGTCTCGCCGGTCCTGTGGAAGAAGGTCATGCCGCGGCTCTCGGCCGGCCGTGTGCAGTCCGTCGCCACCCGTCTCGTCGTCGAGCGCGAGCGCGAGCGCATCGCCTTCCGCTCCGCCGAGTACTGGGACCTCACCGGCACCTTCGCCACCGGGCGCGGCGGCGACGCCAGTGACCCGGGCAGCATCGCCGCGCGGCTGACCGCCGTCGACGGCCGCCGCGTCGCGCAGGGCCGTGACTTCGGCTCGACCGGCCGGCTCAAGGACGGCTCGCCGGTCCTGCACCTGGACGAGGCCAACGCCCGCGCGCTGGCCGCGGCCCTCGCGGACTCCGCGTTCTCCGTGCGGTCCGTCGAGTCCAAGCCGTACCGCCGCTCGCCGTACGCGCCGTTCCGCACGACCACCCTCCAGCAGGAGGCGTCGCGCAAGCTCGGCTTCGGCGCGAAGGCCACCATGCAGGTGGCACAGAAGCTGTACGAGAACGGCTTCATCACCTATATGCGTACGGACTCCACCACGCTGTCCGACACCGCGGTCTCCGCGGCCCGGGCGCAGGTGACCCAGCTGTACGGCGCCGACTATCTGCCGGAGAAGCCGCGCACGTACGCAGGCAAGGTCAAGAACGCGCAGGAGGCGCACGAGGCGATCCGGCCTTCGGGTGATCGTTTCCGCACGCCCGCCGAGACCGGCCTGACCGGCGACCAGTTCCGCCTCTACGAGCTCATCTGGAAGCGGACCGTCGCCTCCCAGATGAAGGACGCGACCGGCAACTCCGTCACCGTCAAGATCGGCGGCCGGGCGAGTGACGGCCGTGACGCCGAGTTCAGCGCGTCCGGCAAGACGATCACCTTCCACGGCTTCATGAAGGCGTACGTCGAGGGCGCCGACGACCCGAACGCCGAGCTCGACGACCGCGAGCGGCGTCTCCCGCAGGTCACCGAGGGCGACGCGCTGACGGCCGGGGAGATCACCGCCGACGGCCACGCCACCAAGCCCCCGGCGCGCTACACCGAGGCCTCGCTGGTCAAGGAGCTGGAGGAGCGGGAGATCGGCCGCCCGTCGACGTACGCGTCGATCATCGGCACCATCCTCGACCGCGGCTACGTCTTCAAGAAGGGCACGGCCCTGGTGCCGTCCTTCCTGTCCTTCGCCGTCGTGAACCTCCTGGAGAAGCACTTCGGCCGGCTCGTCGACTACGACTTCACCGCCTCCATGGAGGAGGACCTCGACCGCATCGCGCGCGGCGAGGCCCAGGCCGTGCCGTGGCTGCGCCGCTTCTACTTCGGTTCGGCGGACGGCCCCGAAGGCTCCGCCGCCGACGCGGGCAACGGCGACGGCGACCACCTCGGCGGCCTCAAGGAGCTCGTCACCGACCTGGGCGCGATCGACGCCCGCGAGGTCTCCTCGTTCCCGGTCGGCGAGGGCATCGTGCTGCGCGTCGGCCGCTACGGCCCGTACGTCGAGCGCGGCGAGAAGGACTCCGAGGGCCACCAGCGCGCCGACGTGCCGGACGACCTGGCGCCCGACGAGCTGACCGTCGCCTACGCCGAGGAGCTGCTCGCCAAGCCGAGCGGCGACTTCGAGCTGGGCCAGGACCCGGAGAGCGGCAACCAGATCGTCGCCAAGGACGGCCGCTACGGCCCGTACGTCACCGAGATCCTGCCCGAGGGCACGCCCAAGACCGGCAAGAACGCCGTGAAGCCGCGGACCGCCTCGCTCTTCAAGACCATGTCTCTCGACACGGTCACCCTTGAGGACGCGCTCAAGCTGATGTCGCTGCCGCGCGTCGTCGGCAAGGACGCGGAGGGCGTGGAGATCACCGCGCAGAACGGCCGCTACGGCCCGTATCTGAAGAAGGGCACCGACTCGCGCTCCCTGGAGACCGAGGACCAGCTCTTCACGATCACGCTCGACGAGGCCCTCGCGATCTACGCCCAGCCCAAGCAGCGCGGCCGCGCCGCCGCCAAGCCGCCGCTGAAGGAGCTCGGCACGGACCCGGTCAGCGAGCGCCCGGTCGTGGTCAAGGACGGCCGGTTCGGCCCGTACGTGACCGACGGCGAGACCAACGCGACGCTGCGCCGTGACGACGACGTCGAGACGATCACGCCGGAGCGGGGCTACGAGCTGCTCGCCGAGAAGCGGGCGAAGGGGCCGGCGAAGAAGACGGCCAAGAAGGCGCCCGCGAAGAAGGCGACGGCGAAGAAGACGGCCGCCAAGACGACGGCTGCCGCCAAGAAGACGACGGCTACCGCCAAGAAGACCGCGGCGAAGAAGACGACGGCTGCCGCGAAGAAGACCACGGCGGCGAAGAAGACTGCTGCCAAGAAGACGGCGGCGTCCAAGGCTGCGGCGGAGTAGGGGGCGGAGTAGGGGCTGGGCGGGGTTTTTCCCCAGTCCCGCCCCTTCCCGAAACTGGGGCTTCGCCCCAGACCCCGCAACACGCTTCGCGCGTTGTCCTCAAACGCCGGACGGGCTGGTTGTCCAGCCCGTCCGGCGCTTGAGGATGCGCCTGCAGGGCGCTCCGCCGCAGGCGGCAACGAACCCGCACCGTTCGGACGGGCGTTCTATAGAGACGCGGCTCCCCGCCGTAGGCGGATAGGCTGGCAGGATGACGCGAGCCGAGCAGCCAACAGTGGAAACCCCCACATCCGGGGCACTGGCCGAGGACTCCCGCGAGCGTGCCGTACGGGCCCTGTTGCGCCTTCCCCCGCTCCGGCGGCTGTGGAGCGCCCAGTTCGTCGGCGGGATCGGGGACGCTCTCGCCCTGCTGGTGCTCCTGCTGCTGTCGTTCCAGGCGGCGGTCGCGGCGGGCTCCTTCGGGGGCGGCTACCGCGGTGCCGCCCTGGCGATCGCCGCGGTCCTCGGCGCGCGGCTGCTCGCGACCCTGCTCTTCGGTGCCGTCCTGCTCGGCCCGGTCTCCTCGCTGATCGCGCCGAACGGCCCGCTGGACCGCCGCTGGACCATGCTCGCCGCCGACGGCGTACGGCTGGCACTGCTCGTGGTGGCGCCGCTGTGGACCGGTTGGACCGGCACCAGGGCCCTCGCGCTGCTGCTCGTGTCCGCCTTCGTCATGGGCGTCGCCGAGCGGTTCTGGACCGTGGCCAAGGACGGCGCGGCGCCCGCGCTGCTGCCCAGGCCGCCCACCGAGGGCACCGCCGTCCGGCCGCTGCCGGACCCCTACGACGCGCTGCGCCGCCTCTCGCTGCGTACGAACTTCGTCGCGCTGCCCATAGCCGCCGCCGCGCTCGTCGCCATCACCCTCGTCAGCAATCTGCTGGGCTCCGGGATCGCGTGGTTCCACGCGCACCAGGCGGCGCTGGGCTCCTTCCTGGCGGCCGCGCTGTTCGCCGGTTCGGCCTCGATCCTCTACCTCCTCGAACTTCCCGGCGTGCAGTCGCCGCGCGTGCGCTCCCCCCTTGAGGGACTGCGCCGCCCCCGGACGCCGCACGGTCCCGACACCGGGCGCACGGGCGCCATCCCGGTGCTCGTCCTCGCCTGCGCCGCCGTCGCGGGCGCGATCGCCGCGGCCGTCGGCGTGGCCACGCTCCAGGCCGTCGACCTGGGCGGCGGGCCGGTCGCCTTCGGGCTGCTGGTGCTCGCGCTGAGCGGTGGCCCCGTCATCGGTATCCGCACCGCCCGGAAGGTCCTGCCGGGCTTCTCGCGCCGCCGCCTGCTCGCCCTGGCCCTCGCCCTGACGGGCCTCGCGCTGCTGATCGCGGGCCTGGTGCCGGACCCGACGACGGTCCTGCTGCTGATCCTGCTCGCGGGCGTCGGCGCCGGCGTCGTCGCCAACACCGGGCACTCCCTGCTCGACCAGGAGACCGAGGAGGTCCGGCGGGCCCGTACGACCGAGCATCTGCACGCCGTCGTCCGCGTCACCGCGGCGCTCGGCGCGGTGGTCGCGCCGCTGCTCGCCGCCGCCATCGGGCCGCACCGGCTGGAGAGCGGCAGCTTCGTCTTCGCGCACGGCGGGGCCGCATTCACGCTGATGCTCATCGGCGCGCTGCTGCTGCCCGTCGGCGCCATCGTCCTCGGCAAGACGGACGACCGGCACGGCGTACCGTTCCGCCGCGACCTGATGGACGTCCTGCGGGGCGGCGACCCCGCGCAGGCGCCGTCGGGCACCGGCTTCTTCATCGCCTTCGAGGGCGGCGACGGCGCCGGCAAGTCGACACAGGTGCAGGCCGTCGCCGACTGGATCCGCGGCAAGGGCCACGAGGTCGTCGTCACCCGGGAGCCCGGCGCCACGGCCATCGGCAAGCGGCTGCGCGCGATCCTGCTCGACGTCGGCTCCGCCGGCCTGTCCGACCGGGCCGAGGCCCTGCTCTACGCCGCCGACCGCGCGCAGCACGTCGACTCCGTCGTGCGGCCCGCGCTGGAGCGCGGCGCGGTGGTCATCACCGACCGCTACATCGATTCGTCCGTCGCCTACCAGGGCGCCGGGCGCGACCTCTCGCCGACCGAGATCGCCCGGATCTCCCGCTGGGCCACGGACGGGCTCGTTCCGCATCTGACGGTGCTGCTCGACGTCTCGCCCGAGACGGCCCGCGAGCGCTTCACCGAGGCGCCGGACCGGCTGGAGTCCGAGCCGGCGGAGTTCCACCAGCGCGTACGGACCGGCTTCCTCACCCTCGCGGCCGCCGACCCCGCGCGGTACCTCGTCGTGGACGCCGGGCAGGAGCCGGAGGCCGTCTCCACGGTCGTACGGCACCGGCTCGACGAGGTCCTCCCGCTCTCCGCCGACGAGATCGAGGCCCGCGAACAGGCCCGCAAGGCGGCCGAGGAGGAGGCCCGGCGCAAGGCCGAGGAAGAGGCCGCGCGCAAGGCGGAGGAGGAGCGCCTGGAGCGCGAGCGCCAGGCGCAGCTCGCCAAGCTGCGGGCCGAGGAGGAAGAGCGCAAGCGGCGCGAGGCGGAAGAGGCGCGTCGACGGGAAGAGGCGCGGGCCGCCGAGGAGGCCCGGCAGCGGGCCGAGGAAGAGCGCCTGGCGGCCGAGCAGGAGCGCAAGCGGCGCGAGGCGGAGGAGCGTACGCGCGCCGCCGAGCAGGAACGACTCCGCAAGCAGGCCGCCGAAGAGGTCCGGCTGCGCGCGGAGGCGGAGGAACGGCGCCTGGAGAAGCAGCGCAAGGCGGAAGAGGCCCTGCTGCGGGCCGAACGGGCGCGCGTCGAGGCGGAGGCGGCGGCCGCGGCTGCTTCGGCCTCTGCCGCTGCGTCTGCTCCTTCCTCTTCGGCTGCTTCGGCCTCCGAGGCGCCGACGGTCGAACGGCCGTCGCTGCGGAAGGACGATCAGCGGGACGACTCTGCTGACTCCGCCGACTCCGCTGATTCCGAGGCGACCCAGACGGTGGAGGCGCCGACTCCGCCGGCTTCCGGCGACTCCGACCGTACGCAGACGGTGCGCAGGCCGATCGTCGGCCGGCCGGACCCGCGGCGGGGCGACCCCGACCTGACGCCGACGGTCGAGCGGCCGCGCGTCGAGCAGCGCGCGGAGCCGGAGGGCGCGGCCGACGAGACCGCGGTGCTCCCGCCCGTGCGGCCCGCGCCGCCGGTCGTCCGCCCGGAGGCGCCGCAGCGCGTCACCTGGGGGATGGAGCCGGGGAAGACGGACACCGGCTCGGAGTCCGAGGAGACGGCGGTGCTTCCGCAGCCGGTGGCCCGGACCGAGGCGAAGCCTGCGTCCGGTGGGTCCGGCAGGTCGGGTGCGTCCGGTGCGTCCGGCGGATCTGGTGCGTCCGGCAGGTCCGGTGGCTCCGGCGAGCCCGGTGGGTCTGGTGTCTCCGGCGGGTCCGAGGGATCTGGTGCGCCCGGCGCTTCCGGCGCCCCCGGTGCTTCCGCGGAGGACGAGACCGCGGTGCTTCCTCCCGTACGTTCCGAAGGCCCCGCCCCGGCCGCGCGGTCCGACCGTTCCGAGGACCCGGCGGACCGCGTGCCGACGTGGCTGTTCCGGCCGGAGGACGGGGAGCGGACGCGCGAGATGCCGCGTACGACGGATGAGCAGCCGGAGGCCCGTCGGCGCCGCCCGGGCTGGGCGGAGTCGTCCTCCGACGACGCGCCCACCCTGGCGGACGAACTGCTGGGCCCGCGCGAGGACACGCGCCGCCCGTCGGACGACGAGCAGAAGGGGCGCCGGCGGGGCGGACGCTGAGGCGTCCGCCGGTCCCCGCGGTGGCCTCTGCCTCGTCGGCCCGGTCGGCCTGGGTCGGCCGTCGGCCCGTCCGGCGGCCGTCTCTCCGGGCCGGCCGTGGCCAGGAGGCCCGAGGCGCCGGCCCGGCGGGTATCAGCCGTCAGCCGACCAGACCCGCCCCGGGGCGGGCCCAGAGTTGATCATGGCGGGCGGTGTCAGTGCCGTGTCCCACAATGGGTAGCCGCAGGACGAACAGCGCGCTCGGAGGCAGCCATGGCGGTGTGGGACGACCTGGTCGGTCAGGACCGGGTGACGGAGCAGCTCTCCGCTGCCGCCCGCGACGCGGACGCGTTCGTCACGGGCGGGGGTGGTGACGCGGGCGGCGGTTCGATGACGCACGCCTGGCTGTTCACCGGCCCGCCCGGGTCCGGGCGGGCCACCGCGGCCCGCGCGTTCGCCGCCGCGCTCCAGTGCGTCAGCCCCGACCGGTCCCTCGGCGGGGCCCCCGGCTGCGGTTTCTGCGACGGCTGCCACACCAGCCTCGTGGGCACCCACGCGGACGTGGAGATCGTGCGCACCGACCAGCTGTCGATCGGCGTCAAGGAAACCCGTGAACTCGTCCGCCGCGCCCAGCTGTCCCCGGCCGGCGGCCGCTGGCAGGTGATCGTCCTGGAGGACGCCGACCGCCTGACCGAGGGCGCGGGCAACGTCCTGCTCAAGGCGGTGGAGGAGCCCGCTCCGCGCACTGTGTGGCTGCTGTGCACGCCTTCTCTGGAGGACGTGCTGCCGACGATCCGTTCCCGCTGCCGCCTGCTCACCCTGCGGACGCCGCCCGTCGCCGCGGTCGCGGACCTCCTCGTCCGCCGGGACGGCATCGAGCCCGAGGTCGCGGGGCAGTCGGCGCGGGCCACGCAGGGCCACATCGGCAGAGCCCGCCGCCTCGCCACGGACGAGCGCGCCCGCGCCCGCCGCGCGGCCGTCCTGAGGCTCCCGCTGCGCGTCGACGACGTCGGCGGCTGCCTGAAGGCCGCGCAGGAGCTGATCGACGCGGCCGCCGAGGACGCCAAGCAGGTCGCCGAGGAGGTCGACACGAAGGAGACCGAGGAGCTGCGTGCCGCCCTCGGCGCGGCGGCCGGCACCGGCAGCCGCCTCCCGCGCGGCACGGCGGGCGCCATGAAGGAGCTCCAGGACCGCCAGAAGCGCCGCAGCACGCGCACCCAGCGCGACAGCCTCGACCTCGCCCTCGTGGATCTGACCGGCTTCTACCGCGACGTGCTGGCCATACAGCTCGGCTCGCGCGTGGAGCTCGCCAACACCGACTCCCGGGACGCCCTCCAGCGCGTCGCCGCGGGCTCCGGGCCGGAGCGGACGCTGCGCCGCATCGAGGCGATCATCGAGTGCCGCCGCGCGCTCGACCGGAACGTGGCGCCGCTCCTCGCGGTCGAGGCGATGACGATGGCCCTGCGGGCGGGCTGAGCCCGCGTCCGGGCCCGCCGGGAGCGGCGCTCGCCACAGGCACCCGAAACCCGACGGACCCGCGACGGTCCGTCGGGTTTCGCGTGAACGGCGCCCCCACGCACGCACCCGCCGACAGTTACGCGATCTCACTCATACGAGCCCAAGCGGCCCCGCAACTGGCCATGCCGCACACCCATATGGATACGCTCCGTGCGGGCACCGTGATCTGTCGTAACCAACAGTCATTCCCGCTGCTCGTCGTTTTCATGCCATCTGTGCCGTATTGCTCCATTCATGCCACATCACTCCATCAGAGGGACCAGCCGATGGACTCCAGCCGTCTGCTCCGCACCTCAGGCGTCGTCATCGCGACCGCGGCACTGCTGATCTCCGGCTGTGCCCTGGAGGACCCGGGGCCGAGCGCGTCCGCGGCGGCGAGACCGCAGGCCCAGGGCGACGGGCGGGCCTGGGGCGCCCTCCCCGCCGCGGGTGCGATCGGCGCCGGCGGTTCCCTCGCGGGCCCGGCGAGCACCCTCGCGCCGCTCCCGAGGGCACTGCCCTCCGCCCTGCGGCCCTACTACGCCCAGAAGCTCGCCTGGCACGCGTGCGGCGCCGCCGGGTTCGAGTGCGCCACCCTGACCGCGCCCCTGGACTACGACCGGCCGCGAACGGGTGACGACATCAAGCTCGCCGTATCCCGCAAGAAGGCGACCGGCCCCGGCGAGCACCTCGGCTCCCTGATGGTGAACCCGGGCGGACCGGGCGGCTCGGCGATCAACTACCTCCAGCAGTACGCGGGGGCCGGCTACCCCGCCGCCGTCCGCGCGCGGTACGACCTGGTCGGCATGGACCCGCGCGGCGTCGCCGCGAGCGAGCCGATCACCTGCCTCAGCGACGCCGAGATGGACGCCTACACACAGGTGGACCAGACGCCCGACGACGCCACCGAGATCGCCGAGCTGGTCGAGGCGTACCAGAAGTTCGCGGACGGCTGCGCGAGCCGTTCCGGCAGGCTCCTGCCCCATGTCTCGACCGTCGACGCCGCCCGCGACATGGACGTACTCCGCGCGGCCCTGGGCGACGAGAAGCTGACGTACGTCGGCGCCTCGTACGGCACCTTCCTCGGCGCCACCTACGCCGGGCTCTTCCCGTCCCGCGTCGGCCGCGTGGTGCTCGACGGCGCCCTCGACCCCTCCCTGGACTCGGAGCGGATCAACCGCGACCAGACGGCCGGTTTCCAGACCGCCTTCACCGCCTTCGCGCAGGACTGCCTCAAGCGCAAGGACTGCCCCCTCACCCCCGCCGCGAACGCCGCGGCGGCGGGGGACCGGCTGGCCGCGCTCTTCAAGCAGCTCGACGCCCACCCGGTCCAGGCCGGCAAGACGCGCAAGCTCACCGAGAGCCTGGCCACCACGGGTGTGATCTCCGCCATGTACGACGAGGCCGCCTGGGGTCTCCTGCGCAAGGCGCTGGGTGCCGCGGAGCACGGCGACGGCGCCCTGCTGCTGAGGCTCTCGGACGCCTATTACGAGCGGGACGGCAAGGGCTCGTACACCAACCTGATGTTCGCCAACGCCGCCGTGAACTGCCTGGACCTCCCGCCGGCCTTCCACGACCCCAACGAGGTCCGCGAGGCCCTCCCCGAATTCCGCAAGGCGTCGCCGGTCTTCGGCGCCAGCCTCGCCTGGTCCTCTCTGACCTGCGGATATTGGTCGGTGCCCGCCACCGGCCGCCCGCACCGCATCCCCGCGCGAGGCGCCGCCCCGATCCTCGTCGTCGGCACCACCCGCGACCCCGCGACCCCCTACCCCTGGGCCCGCTCCCTCGCGTCGCAGCTGTCCTCCGGCCGCCTCCTCACGTACGACGGCGACGGTCACACGGCGTACACCCGGGGCAGCAAGTGCATCGACTCCGCGATCAACAACTACCTCCTCACGAACACCCCGCCGCCCGCCGCCCAGAAGTGCTCCTGACCTGCGGATCCCCTCTCCCGGCGGCTGTGTGCGGAGCACCCCTCGAAACTGTGTAGACTTGGCCGCGCTGCTGATGCCGAACCGGTGTCCGGCAGCTTGCCGCCTTAGCTCAGTTGGCCAGAGCAACGCACTCGTAATGCGTAGGTCTCGGGTTCGAATCCCGAAGGCGGCTCAGTGAAAGTCCAGGTCAGATAGTCCCTGACCTGGGCTTTTTCTTATGCCGGGATGCGGCGGGGGCGGAACGCGATGATCTTCGCGCCCTCATGTGTGGCCGTTGTGTGGCCATCCTGATTTGCAGTCGCATCGACGGTCCGCTCGGCAAGTTGGGCGAGAGCGACCTGCGCGAGCTGCTCGACCGTGCGGCCGTCCTGCTCGGCGGCCTCGACGATCTGCGCGACGAGGTGATCGAGAGCGACCTGCGCGACCTGCTCGACGCGCGGATCGACAGCCGCCTCGGGGCGGCGGACGGTGCCCCGAGGAACCATGGCGGCGGTCGCCTCGGCGGCATCGCGAGCGGCCTTGGGCATGACCGGCTGATAGATATCCCGGGTGATCCGGCTTTCACTGTGGCCGAGGGTCTCGGACACGATCTTGATGTCGACGCCGGCGGCGAGCATGAGCGAGGCGGCGACGTGCCGCAGATCATGCAGCCGGATCGGCGGGAGACCTGAGAGCTCGACGAGACGCTCGAAATGGTCGGTCAGCCACCCGGGGTGGATGAACGACCCATCGGGCATGGTGAACAGGCGCCCGGAGTCGATCCACGCCTCGCCGTACGAGAGGTGTTCGCCATCCTGTCGCAGCGCCTGGTCGTCGAGTATCTCGTCGGTGTACTCGTCGAGGTCGATCACGCGCTCGCCGCTGTCGGTCTTCGGCGCGTTCTCGATGACCTCCCAACCGTCCTGCACAAGCTGCGTCGCGATGGTGAGCGTTCCCCCTGCGCGGTTCCGGTCCGTTCGGCGGAGGCCGCACGCCTCGCCGCGGCGTAGCCCCCGGAAGGTGATCAGGTGGAAGAGCCCGTACAGGCGCTCGCCCGTGTCGGCGAGGAAGTCGAGGAACTGCCCGGCGTGTTCCGGGGTCCACACCATGACCGGGGACGGCTTGATGCCGGTCCGCAGCCACTCGGCAATGCGCTCGTCGGTCCACACAAGCGCTTTGGGGCGCCTGTGCGCTTCGAGCTCGACGTGCGCGGCGGCGTTGAAGATGATCGATCCGCGCGCGATGGCGACGTTCAGGGCAGCGCGTAGTGTCGCCTTGATGTGGTGCTGCGTCGCGACGCCCGTGATCCGCCGGAACGGCGGCATCGCGTCGATGGTCTCCTTGATCGCCTTACGGCGGCGACGGTTCTCAACCCCCTTCCACGGAATCAGCTTGAGCTCGTCCACCGCCGTACGGCGCAGAATGTTCGCGTCGTTGATCTCGATGTTCGTCTCGGCGATGCCGGCGAACATCTCGTCGAGGTGAGCGACGGTGAGCCGGTCGAGGCGTATGTGCCCGATCCGCGGTATGAGGTGTACGCGTATGTCGACCTCGTACCGGTCCTTCCCCTTCTTGCGGAGTGCCTTCTTGCCGTCGAGCCACAGTTCGAGCCACTCGCCGACGGTCATGTGCTGCGTGAGTGACTGGCCGGTCGCGAACTTGCGCTTCGTCTCGTCGTAGTTGGGGATGGGGTCCTTGCTCGCCGCGACCGTTTCGAGCATGTCGGCGATGCGGGTGCGGCCTTCGACGTCGTACCTCTCGGAGTACCGGCACCTGCTCGACGTCGGTGGCGGCACGGCCATCAACGCGTCCACGCTCGCCGCCCGTTGGCCGCACCTGCGGGTCACCATCGGTGACCTGCCGTCGGTGGCGGCCGCGGCGAACGGGAAGATCGAGGAGATGGGCCTGGCCGACCGGGTCGCGGCCGTCCCGCTGGACGCCTTCGACGACGAGTTCCCCACCGGCTGCGACGCGGTCCTCTTCGCGCACTTCCTGGAGATCTGGTCGCCGGAGCGGATCCGGGCGCTGCTGGCGAAGGCGTCGCGGGCGCTGGAGCCGGGGGGTGCCGTCCTCGTCGTCACCCCGCACCAGAACGACGAGGAGACCGGCCCGGAGCGGGCGGCGTACCTCTCGGCGTACTTCCACACGATCGCGTCGGGCGAGGGCATGGTCTACACGGGCCGGGAGTACGAGCAGTGGTTCGTGGAGGCGGGGTTCGAGCCGGCGGGCCGGGTGATGCTGGGGGCCGACACGGTGGTCATCTGCGGGCGCAGGGTCTGAGGACGCAGGATCTGAGGACGCCGACGGGGCGGGTGGGGGAAACCCCCCGCCCGCCCCGTCGGTGAACCGCCCGGCTACCGCGGCGCGGTGGCCCCCAGCGCCGCGCGCACCTGGGTCACGACCGCCGCCGCCGTGATGCCGTTGCGCTCCACGAGGTGGCTCTGGCCGCCGGTGCCCCGTGCGAAGTGGTCGCCCACGGCGACGCGGCGCACGGGCGTGGGGACGCCGAGTTCCGCGATCGTCTCCGCGGCCGCGGAGCCCAGGCCGCCGGCCGCCCAGTGCTCCTCGACGGTGACGACGGCCTTCGTCGCGCGCGCCGCCGCGATCAGCGCGCCGGTGTCCAGCGGCTTGACCGTATGGAAGTTGAGCACCGTCGCCTCGATGCCCGCCTCGGCGAGCGTGCCGGCCGCCTCCAGGGCGGCGAGCACGGGGTACGGGCCGGTGGCCACCAGCGTCACGTCGTCGCCCTCGCGCAGCCGCTGTGCCTCGCCGAGCCGCTGCGGCGGGGCACCCGCCGGGAGGTCGGGCGTGGCGTTGCGGCCCAGCCGGATGTAGACGGGGCCCGGGAGCTCCTGGGCCTGCCGGACGAGGGTCCCGGTGGAGGCGGCGTCCGTCGGGACCACGACCGTGAGGTTCGGCAGCAGCCTGGTGATGGCCAGGTCCTCCAGGGAGTGGTGCGTGGAGCCCAGGTGGCCCGCGGCGAGACCGCCGTGGGTGGCGGCGATCCGCACCGGGAGGTTGTTCAGGGCGATGTCCAGCTTCAGGGACTCCAGCGCCCGCGTGGTGGCGAACGTCGCCATCGTGTTGACGTACGGCAGCCGGCCGGACCTCGCCAGGCCCGCGGCCACGCCCATCAGGTTCTGCTCGGCGATGCCGAGGTTGACGTAGCGGGCCGCGGTGCCGCCGAAGTCCACGCCGTTGAACAGGCCGGTGTCGCTGTCCAGGCACACCACCCGCTCGTCCGCGGCGAGGAACTCCACCAGCAGGTCGCGGTAGACGTCACGGCTGGACGGGGTCGCGGGCGCCTCGGGGCCCGCCGCGGGCGTGGCCCGTTCCGGGGCCCGCGGGGCGTCGGGTGCCACGGTGGTCATGCCTGTGCCGCCTTCCTGGACTGGGCGCGCAGGATCGCCAGCGCCCTCTTCTTCGGTCGCTCGCCGAGGCGGGCGTAGTGGCTGCGCGCCTGGCCCTCGATGTAGGGCAGGCCGCGGCCCTTGACCGTCCGCGCGATCAGCACGGTCGGCCGGTCCGCGTCGGCGGGGATGCCGTCGAACGTGGCGCGCAGCAGGGCGATGTCGTGCCCGTCCACGTCGTGCACGTGCCACCCGAAGCTGCGCCAGCGGTCGGCCAGCGGCTCCAGGGCGACGGCGTTCTCGGTGGGGCCGGTGATCTGGAGGCTGTTGCGGTCGACGACGGCGACGAGCCGGCCGAGCCCGAGCGAACCGGCGGCCATCGCGGCCTCCCAGTTCGAGCCCTCCTGGAGCTCGCCGTCGCCGAGGATGACGAAGGTGCGCCGGGGGGAGCCGTCGAGCCGTGCCCCGAGGGCGAAGCCGACGCCCAGCGGCAGCCCGTGCCCGAGGGAGCCGGTGGGCATCTCGACGCCGGGCACGGCCGCGTTGGGGTGCGCGGAGAAGAGGCTCTCCGGGCGCCCGTACGTGGCCAGGTCCGCGGCGGGGAAGAAGCCGCGTTCCGCCAGGGCGGCGTAGAGGCCGATCGCGCCGTGGCCCTTGCTCAGCAGCAGCACGTCGCGCTCGGGGTCGTCGGGCGCGGCGGGGTCGACGCGCAGCACCGAGCGGTAGAGCGTCACCAGGATCTCGACGAGGGACATCGAGCCGCCGAGGTGACCCCCTTCGGCGGAGCCGCACATCTCCACGATCAGTTCGCGGACGCGCAGGGCGTGTTCCTCGGGCGTGAGGTCGCCGGTCCAGGCGCTGCCCGCGAGGGAACCGGTGGGGGGCGTGGCACTCATCAGCATTCCTCGGTTGCGTGCGGGGCGGGGGCCTGCGCCGGGAGGGAGGCGCCGAGCTCGCGCAGGGCGGCGGACAGCACCTCGATGCCGCCGAGGTAGTCGGACAGCACGACGTGCTCGTCGTCCGCGTGGTCGAGCCTGCTGTCCCCGGGGCCGTACGTGGCCATCGGGACGTCCCAGACCTCGGCCAGGGTGTTCATGTCGGAGGTCGCCGTCTTCACCTTCATCGACGGCTTGGCGCCCTGCTGCCGGATGCCTGCCGTCAGCGCCCGGACGACCGGGTCCGTACGGCCCACGCGGCACGCCTCGACGGTGTTGACGACCGTGATCCGGCCCTCGGGCACGGCCTCGGTCAGCTGGTGGACGAGCTTGTGGTGGTCGAAGCCCGGCGGGATGCGGATGCTGAACTCGGCGGTGGCCTCGGCGAGATCACCGTTGATAGACACGAGCGTGGGCCCCGGCTGGTCGAAGGAGCCGTGGCTCGCGTCCGGTCCCAGCAGCTCCAGCAGCGTGGCCCAGGCGCCCGCGGCCAGCTCGGTGGCCTTGGGCAGCGGGTTGCTGGGGTGCGTCGCCTCGCACTCCACCTCGTAGAGGAGGTCGAGCTTGCCCTTGTAGCCGAGCACGACGGTCGACCAGCCGCTGGGCTCGCCGATGACGAAGGCGTCCGGCCTGGGGTGGGTACGGCGGATGTGCACGGCGCCGCGCGACAGCGCCGTCTCCTCCTCCACGGCGCCCACGACCACGACGCGGCCGCGGAAGTCCGTCGCGGCGGCGGCCGCGCAGACCATGGTCGCCAGCGGGGTCTTGGCGTCCACCGCGCCGCGCCCGTACAGCCGCCCCTCGGCGGCGTAGACGGGCAGGTCGCCGGTGACCGTGTCCATGTGCCCGAGCAGCATCACCGTCGGCCCGGGGCCGCGGACGATCTCGCCGACGGCGTTGCCCGCCTCGTCGACCCGGGCGTCGAAGCCGAGCCCGGTCATGCTCTCCACCAGGAACGCGGCCAGCTCCCCCTCCCCGTACGACGGGGACGGGATCTCCAGCATGCGGCGCAGCATGCCGACCGCGTACGACTCCGTGACCGGGCTTGGCGCGGTCACCGGCGTGAGCGTCATCCGAGTGCCTCTTCCGTGTCGTTTTCCGTGTCGGTGGTGCGGGAGATCACGATCTCGGTGGCGTGGCCCGCGAGCGCGGCCCGTACGGGGTCGGGGCGGCGGCCGTCGGCGATCAGGACGCGCCGCGCGCCGCCGAGCAGGGCCTCCCGGGCGGCGATGAGCTTGAGGCCCATGCCGCCGCCGACGTGCGGCGGTGCCCCGGTGGGCGGCACGGCGCAGACCGGCAGCACGGAGGTCTCGTCGGCGGGGTCCGCGAGGACGCCCGGGGCGCCGGTCAGCAGGACCAGGGTCTCCGCCCGGAGGGCCCCGGCGACGGCCGCTGCGGCGCGGTCGGCGTCGGTGTTCACCGGGCGGCCGTCCTCCGCGACGGCCGGCGGGGAGACGACGGGCACCGAACCGGCGTCCAACAGGGTGTTCAGCAGGGCGGTGTTGACCTCCACCACGCGCCCGCTGTGGTCGTCGCGCACGAGCACCTTGCGGCCGTCGACGATCGCGCGGTGCGCGGACTTGCGCCTGGCGCGCAGCAGGCCGCCGTCCAGGCCGGTGAGCCCGACGGCGCTGACGCCCGCCTCGACGAGCGCGCCGACGAGGCGGGGCTTGGCGAGCCCGGCGAGGGCCAGGTGGACCACTTCCAGGGTCGCGGCGTCGGTGTGCCGGGCGGAGACGCCGTCCGGCGAGGTGAGGCGGCGGAGCGGAACGCCCATGCGGCGCGCCAGGTCCTCGATGTCGGCGGAGCCGCCGTGCACGAGGGCGACCCGGGCGCCCCCGTGGGTCATCGCCGCTACGTCCTCGCAGATCGCCAGCGGGTCCACCGCGGCGTTGCCGCCGCACTTGACGACGGTGATGTGCTGCATGTTCTCGGGCCTTTCGGCTGCTCGGGGTGCGGCGGTCCCGCCCCGCGGACGCGTACGCGGCTCAGTTCGGGTGCAGGCCCGTGAACCCCAGGCCCAGGTCCTCCGGCCAGCCCTGGCGGATGTTCAGGCACTGCACGGCGTTGCCCGAACCGCCCTTCACGAGGTTGTCGAGCGCGCCCACCACCACGGCGGTGCCCTCCTCGTCGCCCATCGCGAAGCCGACGTCGCAGAAGTTCGACCCGGAGAGGATCTTCGGCTCGGGCAGCCGGTAGAGGCCGCGCTTCTGCGCGACGACGCGCACGAACCGCTCCTCCGCGTACGCCTCGCGGTACGCCCGGCGCAGCGCGCGCTCGTCCGTGCCTTCGGTGAGCCGTACGCGGCAGAGCACCTGCACGCCGCGTACGGCCTCCACGCCGGTGGCGGTCATGCTGACCGGCAGCCCGGTGGACTGGGTGATCTCTGCCTGGTGGCGGTGGCCGCCGGGCGCGAAGATCCGCATGGCGCCGCTGCGTTCGGCGTGGATGTTGGACGAGCCGGCCGAGATCCCGGAGCCGCTGGAGCCGGTGCGGGCGTCGATCTGGATGCTCCCGGTGAGCAGTCCGGCCTCGCTGAGCGGGCGGAGCGCCAGGATGCCGGCGGTCGCCATGCAGCCGGGCACGGAGATGCGGTCGCTCTCCTGGATCTCCTCGCGGTGCCACTCCGGGAGGCCGGTGGCGAAGGTGGGGATGAGCCCGGGGGCGGTGTGCGGGGTGCCGTAGTGGCGCTCGTAGACCTCCGGGTCGCGCAGCCGGAAGTCGCCGGAGAGGTCGATGACCTGGTCGGCCAGCCCGAGGAACTCGGGCATCCGGCCCATGGTCTCCTTGTGCGGAGTGGCCAGGAAGAGGACGTCGAAGCTGCCCTTGGTCTCCGCCAGTCGGTCGTTCGCGACGAAGGTCAGGTCGGTCGCGCCGCGCAGATTGGGGTGCGGGCCGTCCACCCGCTTGCCCGCGAAGCGGTTCGAGGTCGCGACGGTGACCTCCACGCGCGGGTGGCCGATGAGGAGCCTCAGGAGTTCGCCGCCGATGTATCCGGAGGCTCCGACAACCGCTACTCGCAGCATGATTCAGACCTTGTCATGAGATGTTCGACGATCCGGTCGGCCACGTCCACGCGGTCGCCCATGGCCCGCTGGAAGCCCGAGAACTCGACACCGTGGTTGACCTCCAGGACCACCACCTCGCCGTCGTCGCTCTCGATCAGGTCGACGCCCGCGATGTCGGCCCCCACGGTCTTCGCGGCCATGACCGCGAGTTCGGCCGTCGCGGGCGAGGGGGTGAACGCCTCGGTGGTCGCGCCGCGCGCCACATTGGTGCGCCACTGTGTGCCGCGGCGGTAGGTGGCGCCGAGCACCTCGCCGCCCACGACGACCATGCGGATGTCGCGGTCGGGCTTGGCGATCAGTTCCTGGACGTAGACGATGTGCGACTGCGGGGCCGGGAGGGCGGCGATGTACTCCATCACCGTCTCCGCCGTCCGGCGGTCCGGCAGCAGGGTCACCAGGCGGCCCCAGGAGCCCACGAGCGGCTTGACCACGGCGGGGTAGCCGATCTCCTCCAGGGCGTCGAGCGCGGCCTCGGGTGTGAGGGCGAGCGCGGTGCGGGGGGTGGGCAGGCCGGCCCGGCGCAGGGCCACGGAGGTCTGCCACTTGTCACCGCAGACCTCCGTGGCCGCCGCCGAGTTGACCACGGTGGCGCCGACGGCCTCCAGGGCGCGCGCGGCGTACAGGGCACGGGCGTGGCCGATCTCGCGGTTGAGCACGATCCGCCACGGCGGCCGCTCCGCGTGCAGCAGGCTCCACGACGCCCGGCTGTCGACGTACTCGCACTGTGCGCCCCGTCGTTCGAAGGCGTCGAGAAGGCGCTTCTCGTCCGCCCTCATACGGGACGCGAGCATGGCGAAGCGGCCCGGGCGCGTGGAGGAGGTCACTCGCCCCAGTCCTCTTCGATCTCCGGGGCCAGCACGAGCTCGACCGGGTCGACGGAGATGAGCTCCAGCTCGCTGGAGCAGCCGGCGCACTCCACGATCTCACTCACCCGGGGGTTCTCCATGAGGGCCACGGAACCTTCGCACTCCGGACACTTCGCCATGAAAACTGCTCTCCCATCGCACTGTTGCGGAATCGCGCACTTGACACGCACTGGATGCGCGGACCAAGGCTAGGGGCCGCTGTTCCGGGCGGGCATCCACTCGTTTGATGATTCCCGCCGGGCGATTCCGTTGACCGCACCGGGCAATTCCTGATGGCGCGTCGACGCGCGTCCACAACTTCTCAACGGCAGGCTGACCGGCCTGCTTCAATTCCCCTGCTCAGGGCCCCTGTCGGTGCGCGCCCATTGCTCCCGGCGCGCTGTTCGGGCTAGGTTGAGGCGCCCGTGTGCAGTATTGGCAGAGTGTGCGAGGAGTGTCATTTTGCGGTCCGCAGAAGCCCCGAGAATTCTGGCCCTCTGGAGCGCTCCGCGCTGCCGTTCCACCGCATTCTTCCGCATGATGTCGGAGCGCGGTGATTTCCGGCTGCTGCACGAGCCGTTCTCGTATCTGATGGAATTCGGTTCCGTGGACGCGGCCGGCCGGGAGATATCCGACGAAGCCGGTCTGCTCGCCCGGATCCGCGAGCTCTCCGCGGACCGTCCGCTTTTCTTCAAGGACACCACCGACGAGCGCTGTCCCGGGCTGCTCGCGGACGCGCCTTTCCTGGAGCGGGACGCGCTGCACACCTTCATCATCCGGCACCCGCGCGAGACGATCGCCTCGTACTACGCCATCAACCCCGAGGTGCGGCTGCACCAGATCGGGTTCGAGGCGCAGTACGAGCTCTTCGAGCGCGTCCAGGAACTGACCGGCACCGTGCCCGCCGTGGTCGACGCCGCGGACCTCGTGGAGGCGCCGGAGCGGACCGTGCGGGCGTACTGCGCCGCCGCTCGCATCCCGTACGTCCCCGAGGCCCTCCAGTGGAGCAGCGGCAGCCGCGAGGAGTGGGCGCCGAGCGAGAAGTGGCACCGGGACGCGAGCGCGAGCAGCGGCTTCGAGAAGAAGGAGCGCGGGGACCGGGTCGACGTGGACACCCACCCTGTCCTCTCGGAGTACCTGGCGCACCACCTGCCGTTCTACGAGAAGCTGCGCGCGCACCGGCTGGGTGTCTGACGTGGGAGCGAGGGCGGCCGCGGTGCGGCCCCTGACCGATGCGGTGAGGAGCGGTGAGAAGCGGGGTGTCCGGAAGATGACAGTGACGCAGTGCACGTGCGGAACGCCGGAGCGGACGGGCGCCACGGTGTGGCTGACCGGTCTGCCCAGCGCCGGCAAGACCACGATCGCCAAGGAGCTCGCCGAGCGGCTGCGCGGCGAGGGGCACCGGGTGGAGGTGCTGGACGGGGACGAGATCCGCGAGTTCATCTCCGCGGGCCTCGGCTTCAGCCGCGCGGACCGGAACACCAATGTGCAGCGCATCGGGCTGATTTCCGAGGTGCTCGCGCGCAACGGCGTGAAGTCGATCGTGCCGGTGATCGCGCCGTACGCCGATTCCCGGGAGGCGGTGCGCGAGCGCCACGACGCCTCGGGGACGGCCTATGTGGAGGTGCACGTGGCGACTCCGGTCGAGGTCTGCTCGGAGCGTGACATGAAGGGGCTGTACGCCAAGCAGGCGGCCGGCGAGATTTCGGGTCTCACGGGGGTCGATGATCCCTATGAGGCACCCGAGGCGCCGGACCTGCGGATCGAGTCGCACACGCAGACCGTGGCCGAGTCGGCCGACGCTCTGTATTCGTTGCTCACGGAGAGGGGCCTGGTGTGAGTGACACCGGTTCGACGGCCTTCGTGCCCGTCGACGACACCGCCGGTCGATACGCGTTGTCGCATCTGGATGTGTTGGAATCGGAGTCGGTGCATATATTCCGTGAGGTGGCGGGTGAGTTCGAGCGGCCGGTGATCCTTTTCTC
>NZ_JBFBBD010000023.1:0-93933 GCF_040689515.1 Streptomyces sp. NPDC051173 | reverse complement strand
GCAACGGACCGGCAGCTCGGGGTCTGGGGCAGCGCCCCAGTTTCGGGAAGGGGCGGGGTAGGGGAACAAAGCGCCGCAGGCGCCAACCGACCCGCAGCCGGGGGCCTGGGGTGCACGCCCCAACCGCGCCGCAGGCACAACGGACCCGCAGATGACGACAGCGAGCCGCCCGCAGGGCGCCGCGCAGCGGATCCGTGCCCAACAGGCCCGTAGACGGCCGAGGTCAGCCCCCCGCCGCAAGCCGGGACGCGATGCGGTCCAGGACGGCGAGATCCTCCGGCGGCAGTGCGAGCAGTGCCGCCGGCGGTGAGCCCAGGATGCGGTTCGCCCGGTCCGCCGCCGAGCGTCCCTCCGGTGTCACGGAGACGATCTTCGACCGCCGGTCCGCCGGATTCGGTGTCCGTTCGACCAGGCCCCGCTTCTCCAGGTCGTCGACGACCAGCGTCGTGTACGGCCGGTCGGTCAGGAGCTGGTCGGCCAGTTCCCGCAGGGTCATCGGGCCCTGGGCGATCCGCCGCAGCGCCTTGACGCGGAAGAAGCTCATGCCGAGCGCCTCGACGACCTCCTTGCGCCGTTCGTTGCCGCCCAGGACGACCTCCCGGAGGTTCTGCCAGGCGCGCTCCGCGGTCCGCGTGGTGTGCTCGTGCGTGGTCATGGTGTCGTCACCGGGATCCTGATCTCGTGGGGAGCGAGTCGGCGGCCGGGTGGGTGCCGCCCGCGCCGAGGCGGGTGGCGGCGCGCTCGGCGGTGCGGCGGGCCCGGCGGCCGGTGGTGATCGTACCCAGCAGCAGGACGGCGAGGCCGCACCCGGCGATGATCCACCAGCCCGTGAGCTGGAGCCCGGCGGCGACCGCCGCGCCGATCACGGCGACGCCGAGCGACTGGCCGACCTGCCGGCTGGTCGAGACGATCGCGGCGGCGACCCCGGCGCGCGAGCGCGGCATGCCGGAGACCGCGGTGTTGGTGATGGGGGCGTTGACCAGGCCGAAGCCGATGCCGAAGAGGACGTACGCGGTGAACAGCGCCGCGTCCGTCGACCGCGCGTCGAAGGCGGCGAACATCAGGCCGCTGGCCGTCATCGCCGTACCGCCCAGGACCAGCGGCAGCCGGGGCCCGCGCACGCCGACCAGGCGCCCCGACAGCGGGGCGCAGACCAGGGTCATGACGGCCATCGGCAGCATGAAGAGCCCGGCGTGCAGGGCCGAGAGCCCGCGTTGGTCCTGGAGGTAGAGGGTGTTGAGGAAGAGGAACCCGCCGAGGGCGGCGAAGGCGCTCACGCCGATCGCGGTGGCCCCGCTGAACGGGACGCTGCGGAAGAACCCCAGCTCGACGAGGGGTTCGTGGCGCCGCTTCTCGTACGTCAGCAGCCCGGCGAGCGAGCCGAGGGCGAGCGCGAAGCAGCTCAGGATCAGCGGCGAGGTCCAGCCGGCGGCGGGGCCCTCGATGATTCCGTAGGTCATGGAGCCGAGCAGCGCGATCACCAGCAGCTGGCCGACGGGGTCGGGCCTGCGGGGCTCGGGGGCGCGGGACTCGGGGACGAAGCGGGCGGTCATCACCAGGGCGAGCAGCCCGACCGGCAGGTTGATCCAGAAGATCGAGCGCCAGCCGACGGACTCGACGAGCGCGCCGCCGACGATGGGCCCGGCGGCCATGCTGATGCCGACGACACCGCCCCACACGCCGATCGCGCGGGCCCGCTCCCTCGGGTCGGTGAAGGTGTTGGTGATGATCGACATCGCGACGGGGTTGAGCATCGAGCCGCCGACGGCCTGGACCATCCGGAAGGCGATCAGCCAGCCGAGCCCGGGCGCGAGGCTGCAGAGCACGGATCCGGCGGTGAAGAGCGCCAGGCCGATCTGGAATATCCGTCTGCGCCCGATCCGGTCGGCGGTCGAGCCGCCCAGCATCAGCAGCGAGGCCAGCACGAGGGTGTAGGCGTCGATCGTCCACTGGAGGCCGGAGACCGAGGCGTGCAGATCCTTCTGCATCGACGGCAGCGCCACGTTGAGGATCGTGTTGTCGAGGCTGACGATCAGCAGGCTCGTACAGCAGATCGCCAGGACGAGCAGCCGTCGACGGCGGGACAACTCAGGCATACGTCAGCACCCCAGGCAGTTGTATTCGTCTAATAATTTCAAGACTACAACTAAACCGGGTGGATGGGTACGCGACAATGGACGACATGACGAACGACGCCGCCACGCCCCTCCGGATCGGCCCGCACACCGTGTGGCCGCCGGTGGTGCTCGCCCCCATGGCGGGGATCACCAACGCGCCCTTCCGCACGCTGTGCCGTGAGTTCTCCGGCGGCAAGGGGCTCTTCGTCAGCGAGATGATCACCACCCGGGCCCTGGTCGAGCGGGACGCCAAGACCATGCGCCTGATCCACTTCGACGGCACCGAGAAGCCGCGCTCCATCCAGCTCTACGGCGTGGACCCGGACACCGTCGGCAAGGCCGTCCGCATGATCGTGGACGAGGACCTCGCCGACCACGTCGACCTCAACTTCGGCTGCCCGGTCCCCAAGATCACCCGCAAGGGCGGCGGCTCCGCGCTCCCGTACAAGCGCAATCTGCTGCGCTCGATCCTGCGGGAGGCCGTCGGCAACGCCGGTTCCCTGCCCGTCACGATGAAGATGCGCAAGGGCATCGACGACGACCACATGACCTACCTCGACGCCGGGCGGATCGCCGTCGAGGAGGGCGTCACGGCCATCGCGCTGCACGGCCGCACCGCGGCCCAGCACTACGGCGGCACGGCCGACTGGGACGCCATCGCGCGGCTGAAGGAGACCGTCACCGAGATCCCGGTCCTCGGCAACGGCGACATCTGGTCGGCGGACGACGCCGTGCGGATGATGCGCGAGACCGGCTGCGACGGCGTCGTGGTCGGCCGCGGCTGCCTCGGCCGGCCCTGGCTCTTCGGCGACCTGGTGGCCGCCTTCGAGGGCACCGGCGCGCCTGCGGCGCCGGTCTTCAAGGAGGTCGCCCGCGTCATGGTGCGCCACGCGGAGCTGCTGGGGGAGTGGCTGGAGAGCGAGGAGCGCGGCGTCATCGACTTCCGCAAGCACGTCGCGTGGTACACCAAGGGCTTCTCGGTCGGCTCCGACCTGCGCAAGAAGCTGGCCGTCTCCTCCTCCCTGGACGAGCTGGCCGCTCTTCTGAGCGAGGTCGACGGCGACCAGACCTGGCCCCTGGGCGCGGACGGCCCGCGCGGCCGTACGTCCGGGCGCAACCGGGTCGTGCTGCCCGACGGGTGGCTGGACGACCCGTACGACCGCGCCGTCGTCGGCGCCGACGCGGAGCTGGACACGTCCGGCGGCTGACGCTGCCTGTGCCCGGATGCGGGCACCGGTTCGCCGGCCCGCGCCGGGTGCGGCGAAAAGGGCTGGGATTCAGTCAGGTCGTGGCGTGATTCTCGCCACCACTGATCGGGGTTGCGCTCAGATGAGCGGCCGAAAAGGATCAGTACCTTCCTGAAGGGTGGCACTGGGTGCCACCCTTCTTGCGTTCATTACTTGATGACTCACCTCTTGGTCCATCGACGCTGCGTGACCTTGCGGATTCGCCTTGTCATTCTTGCTTCAGATGTTGAACGAGCGGGTTTCGGCCCCTTTCCCGGGCCTTGACTTTCGATCTGCTGGCAGACGGGTGGTTACGGCCTCATGACCGTGGAGCGGACCTCCCGAGAAGCCTTCGATCTGGGTACGCTCCCCGCCGTCAGCATCGTTTGAGCAGCCTTCCCCTCACCTGTGTACGGGGGGACCCCAGTGAGGAGTCGAGTCCCGTGCCGGAAACCCAAGATCGCCAGAAGTTCGTCTACGACTTCACCGAGGGCAACAAGGACCTCAAGGACCTGCTCGGCGGGAAGGGCGCCAACCTCGCCGAGATGACGAACCTGGGCCTGCCCGTACCGCCCGGCTTCACCATCACCACCGAGGCGTGCAAGGTCTACCTCGCCAGCGGCAGCGAGCCCACGGCACTGCGTGACGAGGTCTCCGCCCACCTGGAGGCCCTTGAGGCGAAGATGGGCAAGAAGCTCGGCCAGGCCGACGACCCGCTGCTGGTGTCCGTCCGCTCGGGCGCCAAGTTCTCCATGCCCGGCATGATGGACACCGTCCTCAACATCGGCCTCTCCGACGCCTCGGTCACCGGGCTCGCCACCCAGGCCGGCGACGAGCGGTTCGCGTGGGACTCGTACCGCCGCCTCATCCAGATGTTCGGCAAGACCGTGCTCGGCGTCGACGGCGACCTCTTCGAGGAGGCGCTGGAGGAGGCCAAGCGGGCCAAGGGCGTCACCACCGACATCGACCTCGACGCGGGCGACCTCCAGCGGCTCGTGGAGCAGTTCAAGGGCATCGTCTCCAAGGAGACCGGCCGCGACTTCCCGCAGGAGCCGCGCGAGCAGATGGACCTCGCCATAAGGGCGGTCTTCGAGTCGTGGAACACCGACCGGGCCAAGCTCTACCGCCGCCAGGAGCGCATCCCCGGCGACCTGGGCACGGCCGTCAACATCTGCTCGATGGTCTTCGGCAACCTCGGCCCCGACTCCGGCACCGGCGTCGCCTTCACCCGCGACCCCGCCAGCGGCCACCAGGGCGTCTACGGCGACTACCTCCAGAACGCGCAGGGCGAGGACGTCGTCGCGGGCATCCGCAACACCGTGCCGCTCGCCGACCTGGAGCGCATCGACAAGGCGTCGTACGACCAGCTGATGCAGATCATGCAGACGCTCGAGACGCACTACAAGGACCTGTGCGACATCGAGTTCACCATCGAGCGCGGCAAGCTCTGGATGCTCCAGACCCGCGTCGGCAAGCGCACCGCCGGCGCCGCCTTCCGCATCGCGACCCAGCTGGTGGACCAGGGCCTGATCGACGAGGCCGAGGCGCTCCAGCGCGTGACGGGCGCCCAGCTGGCGCAGCTGATGTTCCCCCGCTTCGACGAGAAGGCGAAGGTGGACCTCCTGGGCCGCGGCATCGCCGCCTCCCCGGGCGCCGCGGTCGGCAAGGCCGTCTTCGACTCCTACACCGCCGTGAAGTGGTCCCGGTCCGGCGAGAAGGTCATCCTGATCCGCCGCGAGACCAACCCCGACGACCTCAACGGCATGATCGCCGCCGAGGGCATCCTCACCTCGCGCGGCGGCAAGACCTCGCACGCCGCCGTCGTCGCCCGCGGCATGGGCAAGACCTGTGTCTGCGGCGCCGAGGAGCTGGAGGTCGACACCAAGCGGCGCCGGATGACCGCCCCGGGCGGGGTCGTCATCGAGGAGGGCGACGTCGTCTCCATCGACGGCTCCACCGGCAAGGTCTACCTCGGGGAGGTGCCCGTCGTGCCCTCCCCGGTCGTCGAGTACTTCGAGGGACGCATGCACGCGGGCGCCGACGACGCCGACGAGCTGGTCCAGGCGGTGCACCGGATGATGGCCTACGCCGACCGCATGCGCCGGCTGCGCGTACGGGCCAACGCCGACAACGCCGAGGACGCCTCCCGCGCCCGCCGTTTCGGCGCCCAGGGCATCGGCCTGTGCCGCACCGAGCACATGTTCCTCGGCGAGCGGCGCGAGATGGTCGAACGGCTCATCCTCGCCGACACCGACGGCGAGCGCGACGAGGCGCTCGGCGCCCTGCTGCCGCTCCAGAAGGCCGACTTCGTCGAGCTCTTCGAGGCCATGGACGGCCTGCCGGTCACCGTCCGCCTGCTCGACCCGCCGCTGCACGAGTTCCTCCCCGACATCACCGAGCTGTCGGTGCGGGTGGCGCTCGCCGAGGCCCGCGAGGACGCCAACGAGAACGACCTGCGCCTCCTCCAGGCCGTGCACAAGCTCCACGAGCAGAACCCGATGCTGGGCCTGCGCGGCGTCCGGCTCGGCCTGGTCATCCCCGGCCTCTTCGCCATGCAGGTACGGGCCATCGCCGAGGCCGCGGCCGAGCGCCGCAACGCCAAGGGCGACCCGCGCGCCGAGATCATGATCCCGCTGGTGGGCACGGTCCAGGAGCTGGAGATCGTCCGCGAGGAGGCCGACCGGGTCATCGCCGAGGTCGAGGCCGCCACCGGCACCGAGCTCCGGCTGACCATCGGCACGATGATCGAGCTCCCGCGCGCCGCCCTGACGGCCGATCAGATCGCCGAGGCCGCCCAGTTCTTCTCCTTCGGCACGAACGACCTCACCCAGACGGTGTGGGGCTTCTCCCGCGACGACGTGGAGGCCAGCTTCTTCACCGCCTACCTGGAGAAGGGCATCTTCGGCGTCAGCCCCTTCGAGACCATCGACAGGGACGGCGTCGGCTCGCTCGTCCGCGCGGCCGTCAAGGCGGGCCGGGCCACCCGCCCCGACCTCAAGCTGGGCGTCTGCGGTGAGCACGGCGGCGACCCGGAGTCGGTGCACTTCTTCCACGAGGTGGGCCTGGACTACGTCTCCTGCTCGCCGTTCCGCATCCCGGTGGCCCGCCTGGAGGCGGGCCGGGCGGCGGCGATCGGCACGGGCAGCGACAGCCGCTGACGCGGGGGCCGCTGCCGCGGGGGCGGGTGTCTCGGCGGCGGCCATCGGTCGCCTGCGGGCCGTGGTCGGCCGGTCTTTTCCCCAGCCCCGCCCCTTCCCGAAACCGGGGCTCCGCCCCGGACCCCGGTCCTCAATCGCCGGACGGGCTGGTTGTGCCGCAGATTGACGATCACCTGCGGCTGGGGTGCCGCGCCCCGTAAGGGGCGCGGGGAACTGCGCGACCAGCCAGGGACGGCCCGCAGCCGCCGGACGACCGTGCTGCCCGAGCTCGTGGGCGTCACCGACCCGCGGCTGAGCAAGGGTCCGGGGCGAAGCCCCGGGGTAACCGGCGCGTAACGCGCACCGCACCACGGGACACCCGGGCCCGCGCCGGACGGCGACGCGCGCCGGACGGCGACATGGCGGAGGGGCGGCGCCCGTGCGGGAGCGCCGCCCCTCTTTACTCCCCCACCGGGAGTTGTTGCCGCCCGCATCGGCTCGGGCGGCAACTCGCATACTCAGCGGCCGCTTTTTCGCTCGCCACCCCCCACGGGAACGAGCGGGTGCAGCCCCGAGTGCGTGAATAGCATTTCGCTTCCGCGACGTTCGCCGCGAGTCCTTTCAACTGTGGCCAAAAGGGCGTGGTAACAGCTCGTATCGGTGTGCATACTCAGTGAGCGGGGGGTGGTTGCGGATGTCTCATGTGGGGGTTTGGTGCTACGCGTCCATTTCACTGGACTCGATCTGGCCCGGTTGCGCCTGGCCGGAGACCCGGACGCACTCTGGGAAACCGTTTTGAGTCTGCACCGGCTCCGGGACAAACAAGGCGAGTCGATCTTCGGGGATTGGCGGTCGGAAACCCGGGCCCGGTTGAATGGTGAAACTCGGCTTCTCGCTCCGCTGGTTCCCTCCCGCGGCTATTTTCCGGACTTCCTGACGCCCCCCGAAGGCGTACTCGGACTGGACTCGGGCATGCAGGCGCTGCGCGAGACGCCGCCCGACCGGGTGCACCGGGAGCTGGGCCGGCTCTCCACCGTCCGCACGCTCCCCGCTTGGATACGATCCATGGCGGAGGGCGACTCGCGGGCCTTCGCCAAGCTGACGGGTGCGCTGCACGCCTACCACGAGGCGGCCGTCGCCCCCTACTGGAGCCACATACAGGCCCAGATAGAGGGGGACCGCGCGGTGCGCGGCCGGGCCCTGCTGGACGGCGGCGCGGACGCGCTGCTCTCCTCGCTGCCGCCGATGATGCGCTGGCGGTCCCCCGTGCTGGAGGCCGACTATCCGGTGGACCGCGACGTCCACCTCAACGGGCGGGGCCTGTTGCTGGTTCCCTCCTTCTTCTGCCGCCGGACGCCGGTCACCTATCAGAACCCCGACCTCACGCCCGTGCTCGTCTATCCCGTCCGGCACATGGCGGAGTCCTCGCCGCCCGTGGACGCGCCGCCGCGGTCGCTGGGCAAGCTCGTCGGGCACACCCGCTCGGCCGTGCTCGGCTCGATCGGCGGCGGCTGCACCACGAGTGAACTCGCCCGCAGGGTAGGGGTGTCCGCGGCCTCCGCCAGCCAGCACGCCGGCGTGCTGCGGGAGGCGGGCCTGGTGCTGACGCTGCGCAACGGCAGCGCCGTGATGCACACCCTGACGCCGCTGGGCGCGGCCCTGCTGCGCGGCGGCCACCGCCCCCCGCAGCCGACCCGCCGCCCTCAGCCGTCGATCCCCGAGCGTTCGGTACCGGCCACGATGCTGCAGTCTCCCGGGGGATGACCTCCGGACCCCCAGCCGGACGGGGGTGGCCGCCTTTAGCCGTCGATCCCCGAACGCTCCACCCCCGCCACGATGTAGCGCTGAAGCACCAGGAAGACCACCAGCAGTGGCACGATCGACACGGCCGCCGCGACGAACAGTTCGTGGATGTTGACGGTCTGCGCCGTCGTGAAGGTCGACAGGGCGACCTGCACCGTCCACGCGTCGCGGTCCTGGCCGATGACCAGCGGCCACAGGAACGCGTTCCAGGCGCCGATGAAGACGATCGTGCCCACCGCCGCGAACACCGGGCGTGAGTTGGGCACGACGACCCGCCAGTACGTACGCCACGGGCCCAGCCCGTCCACCTGCGCCGCGTCCTCCAGCTCCCGGGGGAAGCCCAGGAAGAACTGGCGGAAGACGAAGCAGGCGAAGGCGCTGAACAGCGTCGGCACGATCAGTCCGCGCAGCGTGGAGATCCACCCGAGCGAGGAGACGAGCACGAAGGACGGCACGAAGGTGACGGCCGCCGGGACCATGAGGGTGCCCAGCACCGCGTAGAAGACCGCGTTCGCGTGGCGGTAGGGGATCCGGGCCAGGCCGTAGCCGGCCAGGGAGGCGAGCAGGAGGGTGCCCACCGTGGTGGCCACCGCGATCAGCGTGGAGTTCAGCAGCGCGTGCGCCATCGGTACGTCCGGGTCGTCGAACAGCTCCCGAAGGTTGGACCAGTGCAGCTCGCGCGGGAAGAACGTCCAGCCCGGCGCGGTGATGTCCGCCTCGGTGGCCAGCCCGTTCCGCAGCAGGAGGTAGAAGGGGATCAGGAACAGCGCGGCCAGCGCGATCAGCAGCACCAGCCGCAGCGCCCGCCCGGCCCGTACGAGGCCGTCGTCCGTACGCCTCATCCGTCCGCCTCCCGCCTGCCCAGCCCGAACCAGCGGGCCTGTGCCACCGTCACGACCGCGATGATCAGCGCCAGGACCACGGCCCCCGCGCTGCCCAGGCCGAGGTTCTGGCCCTGCCCGAGCGCCGTGTAGTAGAGGTAGACCAGGGGCGGCCGGGCGTAGGGCGGGTAACCGCGGGCGTCCGACAGGAGGTTGTAGAACTCGTCGAACGCCTGGAAGGCGTTGATGACGAGCAGCAGCACCACCGCGACCGACGTGGCGCGCAGTGCCGGGAAGGTGATGTGGCGGAAGGTCTGCCAGCCGGGCCGGGCGCCGTCGACGGCCGCGGCCTCGTACAGCTGCGGCGGGATGCGCTGGAGCCCGGCCAGGAAGAGCACCATGTAGAAACCCGTCTGGAGCCAGAGCCGCACGGTGACCAGCACCAGCCAGTACCACGGCGGGTCGGTGGTGGACAGCCAGGCGACCTGGTCGGCGCCGAACCAGCCGAGGACGGTGTTGGCCAGCCCGAACCGCACCCCGTTGAAGATCGACAGCTTCCAGACCAGGGCCGCGACGACGTACGAGCACGCGGTCGGCAGAAAGAAAACCGACCGGAAGAATGCGCGCGCGAAGCGCAGCCGGCCCACCGCGAGGGCCAGGCCGAGCGAGAGGGCGTAGGTGGCCGGGACGATGAACGCGGTGAAGACCGTGAAGGTCGTCAGGGCGGCGCGGAAAGCGGGTTCACCCAGCACCGACGTGTAGTTGTCGAGGCCGACGAAGTGCGTCGGGGAGACAGTGTTGTGGGCGTCGAAGAAGCTCAGCCAGACGCTCCACGCGAGCGGCACATAGGTGAAGAGCGCGAGACCCAGCGCGAACGGACCGACGAAAATCCAGAACCAGATGGTCTGATTCCGTTCGCGTGGGGTGGCACGCCGGCGGATGGTGCCCGGGGCCGCCATTCAGGACTTCTTCCGTACGCGCCGGAGTTCGTCCTCCGTCGTGCTCACCGCTCCTCGCAACTCGCGTTCGGGGTCGGCACCGTCCTTGATGATGTGGCTGAGGGCGTCCTGATAGGCGGTCCTGCTCGCCACCGTCCACAACAGGGGCTGCGCATAGCCGTGATCGGCCGTGAAGCGCACGACTTCGGCCGCCGCGCCTTCTTTCAGCCGCGCCGCCTTCGCGGCGAGTGACAGACGGGCCGGTATGTGAAATCCGTAGGAGAGCGCGAAATCCTCCTGATAGTCGGTGCGGTCGACCCACAACCACTTCACGTACGCCTTGGCCGCGTCCCGCCGCTCGCTCCGGGCGCTCACCGCCGAGCCGTACGCGCCGACCGGCACGGCCGGCTTGCCCGACGGGCCGTCCGCGGGGAACGGCAGCACCCCGAAGTCGTCCCCGAGCGCCTTGCGTACCGCGGGCAGCGCCCATAGCCCGGACCACTGCATCGCGGTGAGCCCCTGCACCAGCGCGGACGGGTCGGACCAGTCCGCGGGCGCGCCCAGCAGCAACGACTTGTCGGCGTACATCCGGTGGAGCTTGCCGAGGGTACGGGCGGCGGCCGGGTCGTCGAAGCCGGGCCTGCCGTCGTCGGTGATCAGGGACAGGCCCGCGGCGTAGAGGGGCGTGCCGCCCAGGGCGCCCGTGCCGCCGTCGTTGCCGAGGAAGAGGCCCTTGGTGCGCGGGTCCGTGAGCCGCTTCGCCGCGTCGACCAGCTCGTCCAGGGTCCCCGGCGGCTTCACGCCCGCCTTCTCCAGCAGGCTCTTGCGGTAGTAGAGCAGCTGGGTGTCGACGACCTGCGGGACGGCCCACACCCGGCCGTCGTAGGTCTTGGGCGCGAGGACCACCGGGTGGAAGTCGGCGCGGACGTCCTTGACCAGGTCGGTGAGGTCGACGACCTGGCCGCCCCGGATCTGGTCCAGCGTCGGCCCGTCGACTTCGAACACGTCGGGCCCCGCGTTCGTCAGCAGCGCGGCCGCGATCTGCTGGTCGTAGGCGCCGGGCCGCCACTGGACGCGTACGCCGGCGTCCTTGTACGCGGCCGCGTACCGCCGCACGGCCTGCTCGGCGCCGGCCTCGCCGTACTGGTGGTACCACTGTTGCAGGGTGGTGCCGCTGCCGCGGCCGGTGTTGTCACCGCACGCGGCGAGTGCGCTCGCCAGTGCGAGTGCGGTGCCGCTTGTCAGGAGTCGTCTGCGGCTGATTGCCATCTCGTCCCCTCGCTCTCGGCATGGGCGTAGGGCTCAACGATCAGCGATGGCAGGGGATTACGACAGGCCGCCTGCGGCGGGGCTGCTTTGTTCCCCAGTCCCGCCCCTTCCCGAAACTGGGGGAGACCCCCAGACCCCCAACCGCGCTTCGCGCGGTGTCCTCAAACTCCCCCAGCTACCGCTGGGAGGTGCCCCCAACGGGCTGGTTCTTCAGCCCGTCCGGCGTTTGAGGACGCGCCCGCAGGGCGCTGGGGTCCGGGGTCTCCCCGGTTTCGGGAAGGGGCGGGGTGGGGAACAAGCCCGCCGCAGGCGCGGTCAGGCCCCGATCCGGAAGCGCAGCCGGCAGATGACCGCGTCCGTATCGCGCCGCACCGCGTGAGCGACCACCGCCCCCCGCTGGTTCTGCAGGAGCCGCTGCCAGACATGCGCGGGCTCGACCTCGGGGATCAGGACGGTGACGCGGTTGTCGGGGTGGCGTTCGGAGAGGTCGCGGACGTAGGAGACGATCGGGCCGCCCAGCGCCCGCGTGGGGGCGGGGAGTTCGACGAGGTCGACGCCAGGGTTCCACAGTTCCCAGTCGCGGCGCAGCGATTCCGTGGCCCGTCGGCCCTCGGCGTCGGGCTGGGCGACGGTCACGGCCACCACCTCGTCGCCGAGCGACACGGCGGCGGTGAGGGCCTTGCTGGTCAGCCGGGACATCGAGGAGACCGGCACGACGACCAGGGAGTGGCAGCGGCGCGGCGGCTCCGGCACGCGGCCGAGACCGAGCCGGTCGCCGATCCGCCCGTACGCGCGGTGGACGGCCTCGAAGGCCACCACCATCAGCGGCAGCGCGAGGACGATCAGCCAGGCGCCCTCCTCGAACTTCGTCGCGGTGACGACGACGGCCGAGACGCCGGTGAGCACGGCGCCGAAGCCGTTGAGCAGCGCCTTGCCGCGCCACTTGGGGGAACGTTCCTGCCGCCAGTGCCGGACCATGCCGACCTGGCAGATGGTGAAGCCGACGAAGACGCCGATGGCGAAGAGCGGCACCAGGGTGTTGACGTCACCGCCGGAGAAGATCAGCAGTACGGCGGAGACGGCGGCCAGCGCCAGCACGCCGTGCCGGTGGACCTGACGTTCGGCCTTCAGGCCGAAGACGTGCGGCAGGTAGTTGTCCCGGGCCAGCAGGCCCATCAGGACGGGCAGCCCGCCGAAGGAGGTGTTCGCGGCCAGCGCCAGCAGCACCACGGTCGCGAACTGCACGACGTAGAAAGCCCAGTTGTGGCCGAGCGAGGCGTCCGCGAGCTGGGCGAGGACGGTGACGCCCTCGACCGGCTGGAGGTGGAAGCGGCCGATGAGCACGGACAGGCCGATCAGCATGACACCCAGCAGCGCGCCGAGCGCGACCTCCGTGCGCTGGGCGCGCTTGGCACGCGGGGCACGGAAGGACGGCACGGCGTTGGCCACGGCCTCGACGCCGGTCAGCGCGGAGCAGCCCGCGGCGAACGCCTTCAGCAGGAGCAGCGCGCCGACCGCGGTGGCGTTGCCCGCGAGCGCGGACGCGTGCCCGGCGGCGGCCTCGGTGCTCGCGGGGGCGTCCCGCAGCAGACCCGCCACGATCATCGTCAGGATCGAGCCGATGAACACGGCGGTCGGCACCATGAACCACTTGGCCGACTCCACGATGCCGCGCAGGTTCACGCCCGTGACCAGGGCCAGCACGGCCAGGCAGATCCACAGCCGGTCGGCGAGGAGGGCGGGGAAGGCGGAGGTGAGGGCCGCGACGCCGGCGGTCACGGAGACCGCCACGTTCAGGACGTAGTCCAGCACCAGGGAGGCGGCGGTCACCAGACTGGTGCGCCGCCCCAGGTGCCGCTTGGCGACCGCGTAGGAGCCGCCGCCGTCCGGGAAGGCCGCGATGACCTGCCGGTAGGAGGCCACGAGCACGGCCAGCAGCGCCGCGATCGCGAGTGTGACCGGGAGCGTGAAGCCGAGGCCGTACGCCCCCGCCGCCGCGAGCACCAGCACGATCGACTCGGGTCCGTACGCCACGGACGCCATCGCGTCGAGCGACAGGGCGGCGAGGCCCTGGGTGGCGGTCAGCCGGTGCCGGTCCTCGGCGGACGGGCGCGCGGCCCCGGTATCAGGCGGTTCCTCGCCGGCCCCGGCGCGCTCGTCCGTATTGGCCACCATGGACATCTTTTGTCGTACCTCCGTGATGTGGGACGGCCAGCGTGCGCCCGCCTTCAGGCGCCCGTGCACGCTCTTGGCGGCCTCTTGGCGCCTTCCGGCTGGATCTTCACGTCTTTTTGACGTGCGGGGCCGGGGGGTGTCAGCGACCCGTCAGGGTTCGGCGGCCGTACGTCAGCGTGGCATCAACATCTGACGACCTGTCGGGCCGGCGGTTCTAGCGTCACCACCATGGGACGGCGACAGCCCTTGCGGGTACGAAGCGGTGGACACGCCTCGCGGCAGCGCGGCTCCGGACGCGAGCAGCAACGGCCCCGGGCGGCGGCACCGCCGGGCGGCGCGGTCCTCGCCCACGACCGCAACTGGCGGCGCGAGGCGCGGGCGGCGTGGTACTCGGGCGTGGCCCTCACCGGCGCCCTCACCGGCATCGACCTCGCCCGCGGCGCGTTCGACGGGCTCCGCGGCTGCTGCTGGGCGGCGCTCGGCGCCCTCCTCCTCGCGGTGCTCATGCCGCAGCGGGTCACCGCGGGGGACGGCTGGCTGGCCACGCGCGGGCTGCTGCGCGAACGGCGCGTACGGACCGACCTGCTCACCCGGGTGTGGCGCTCCGACGGCATCACCCCGCGGCTGGTCCTGCGCGACGTGGGCGGCGGCCGTGTCGAGCTCGACCCCGAGGTCCTCGTCGACAACCCCCTTCTGTGGCACCACCTGGAAGCGGGCGTCCGCCGCGCCCGCGCCGACGGGCTGCTCCGCGAACCGGCGACCCCCCTGACGTGCGTGGGGCGGCGCGTGGACGAGGAAGTGGCGCGGGTGCTGCTGAAGGAGGCGGGGCTGGAGTGAGCCTCTCGGGTGCCCCCGGAGTGCCCCCCGGGTAAGCCTCCGGGGTGGGCCCCTGGGGTGGGCCCCTGGGGTGGGCCCGCGGGGTGGGCCCCCGGGCGGTCAGTGCCAGGTGTACGTGACGCCCGTGAGCCGCTCCGACGTCGCCCAGAGCCCCGCGCTCGCCCGGGAGTCCCGTGTCCATGGCGCCCGCGGGGCACGCCTCGGGATGCCCGGCCCGAAGAAGTCGTCCGGCCCGACCTCCGGCGCTGTCGCCGCGTAGAGCGTGGGCAGCGCGCCGGCCTCCGGGCTCTGCGCCATCGTGCGGTTGAGCAGCTCGAACAGCCTCTCCAGCCAGGCGCGCTCCTCCATCCGGGCCCCCTTCGTCTGGAGGTTCGTCGCCGCGTAGCCGGGGTGCGCGGCCGCGGCCACCACCGGCGAGCCCTCCGCCGCCAGCCGCCGGGACAGCTCGTGCACGAAGAGCAGGTTGGCGCTCTTGGACCGGGCGTAGGCCGTCCAACGGCGGTAGCGCTGCTCCATGTTCGGGTCGCGGGGGTCGACCGTCCCCAGGAAGTGCATGGCGCTGGACACGCTGACCACTCGCGCCCCGCGCCCGGCCGCCCGCAGCCGCGGCAGCAGCAGGCCGGTCAGGGCGAAGTGGCCGAGGTGGTTCGTGCCGAACTGCATCTCGAAGCCGTCGACCGTCTTGCGCTCCGGGAGCGCCATCACCCCGGCGTTGTTGACCAGCAGGTCGAGCCGGGTGTCCGGGAACCGCTCGGCGAAGTCCCGCACCGACGCCAGGTCCGCGAGGTCCAGCGGGGCGGACAGCACGTCCGCTCCCGGCGCCTCGGCCCGGATCCGCTCCTCGGCCGCCTCGGCGCGCGTCGCGTCCCGGCAGGCCAGCACCACTTTCGCACCGCGGCGGGCGAGCTCCCGGGCGGTGACGTAGCCCAGACCGCTGTTGGAGCCGGTGACTACGGCCGTGCGGCCGCTCTGATCGGGGATGTCGCTCGCGCTCCAGCCGTTCACGTGCTCCAGGGTAGGGGACGGGGGGTGTGGTTGCTCGCTGTGTTCGTGTCTGGGGTGGGGTGGCCTCAATCGCCGGCCGGGCTGGGTGTGTGGCTGGGCCGGGGGTGTGGCCTCCGGGCTGAGGACCTGGAACGCGGTGCGTGGCGCCGCCCTACGCATTGAGTGCTGTGACTACGCACCGCGTTCCAGAACCCCACCCTCCGGCCCCACCCCCTCCGCCGGAGGGTGACGTCAGGGCCGGCGGGTGCGTAGACCTTCGGGGCACGCCTTTCATGTCAGCCGGGTGCACCGGTTCTTCTAGCCGAGCGCGCCTCTCTTTTCCGCCGCGCACGCCTTCCTCTATCAGCCGGGCGCGCCGTTCTTTCTTTTCAGCCCGTTGGGGGCACCTCCCAGCGGTAGCTGGGGGAGTTTGAGGACGCGGGCCGCAGGCCGCTCCCGCCGCAGGCGGCGACGGACCGGTGGTCGGGGTCTGGGGCAGCGCCCCAGTTTCGGGAAGGGGCGGGGTAGGGGAACAAAGCGCCGCAGGCGCCGACCGGCCCGCAGCCGGGGGCTGGGGCATGCCCCCCGCGCGGCGGAGCCGCACATCAGATGGGCGGGTACGGGAAGAAACCCGCCGCAGGCGCAGCGGACCCGCAGCCGGGGGCTGGGGCGCGTGCCCCAGTTTCGGGGAGGGCGGGGCTGGGGAACGAGCCCGCCGCAGGCGCCGCGGAGCCGCAAGCGATGCCCGCGGAAGGGGGCCCGGGGCCCACCCCGGGTGTGGGCGCCGGTCGTCACCGACCCGGGGCGGCAACCGAGTTGACCGCCCCGTAGCATCCGCACGTGAGCCCCGACATGCCACTGACGACGCTGCTCCTCCTCTGTCTCGCCGCCGCCGCGGCCGGCTGGGTCGACGCGGTGGTCGGCGGCGGCGGGCTCATCCAGCTGCCCGCCCTGCTCGTCGGGCTGCCCAATGTCGCCCCCGCCCACGTCCTCGGCACCAACAAGGCCGTCGCCATCTGGGGCACGGCCGCGGCCGCCGTCGCCTACACCCGGCGGGCCTCCCTGGACCTGCGTACCGCCTTACGGATCGGCCTCGCCGCCCTCGGCGGCTCGCTCGCGGGCGCCTTCTTCGCCTCCGGCATCAACAGCGCCGTGCTGCGCCCCCTGATCATGGCCATCCTCCTGGCGGTGCTCGCCTTCGTGCTGCTGCGCCCCACCTTCGGCGTGACGGAGCGGCTGGGGGAAGCCTCGGTGACGCGCCGTCGGATGCTGACCGCGATCCTCGTGGCGGGCCTGGGCATCGGCTTCTACGACGGGCTGATAGGTCCCGGGACCGGTACCTTCCTGGTCCTCACGCTGGTCGCGATCCTCCACATGGACCTGGTGACCGCCTCCGGTACGGCCAAGATCGTCAATGTCTGCACCAACGTGGGGGCCTTGGTGACGTTCTCGCTCCAGGGGTCCGTGATCTGGCAACTGGCCGCCCCCATGGCCCTCTTCAACCTCGCCGGTGGCGCGGTGGGCGCCCGGATGGCACTGAAGCGCGGGAGCGGGTTCGTTCGGGTGGTGCTGGTCGTCGTCGTGGTGTCCCTGGTCTGCAAGCTGGGCTACGACCAGTGGGGCGGGTGACGTCAGGTGTTGCGCGGCACGCCGGGAGTTGCCTCCGAGGGGGCCGCACAGGCCATTCGTACGCTGGCCTTATGCCCGATCGTGTGTCATCCGGCTGTACGAAAATACATCCGGCGTGGGCCATATCCGGGCAGTTGCGGTTAGCCTGGCGACGACCTTCCTGACGTGGTGGGGGTGCACGTGCGTTTCTCCCGGTGGCGCCGGGCCCGGTGGGGCCGGGCCGTGCTCGCGGGGCTCTATGTCGTCACGCTGGCGGCGGCGGTGCCCAAGGGCGCCGGCGGCCACGCGCGGGACGGCAGCTGGTCCAGCGAGGAGGCCCGGCGGTTCTGGGGGCCCGCGCGGATGTCCGCGTCGTCGGAGAGCGGCTCGGACGACGCCTCCGGCAAGGACACCGACTCCGGGGCCCCGCAGATCAGCGGCAGCGCCCGGCACTTCGACGGGGTGCCGTCGGTGGGCGTGCTGTTCTACGTCGGCGAGGACATGAAGGACCACCACTGCACGGCCAGCGTGGTGCACAGCCCCAAGGGCAACCTCATCATCACCGCCGGGCACTGCTCCTTCGGCGACGCCGCCGCCTTCGTGCCGGACTACCGCACGGGCGCGGACAAGCAGCCGTACGGCGTCTGGGCGGTCGACCGCACCTTCAGCGACCCCCGGCGCACCGACAGCGGTGACGGCTCCGACCTGGACTTCGCCTTCGCCACCGTCAAACCGGACACGCTGGGCCGCCAGCTCGAACGCGTCACCGGCGCCAACCGGCTCGTCCGCACGCCCGGTTACACCGGCCGCGTCACCGTCATCGGCTACCCCGACGCCGACGACGACCCCGCCGACCAGGCGATCCGCTGCACGGCCATGACGAGCCGCCTGGAGAACTACCGGCAGCTGAAGATGAGCTGCGACGGCTTCTACTCCGGCACGTCGGGCAGCCCGTGGCTGATGCACTTCGACGAGAAGACGAAGACGGGCGACCTGGTCGGCGTGCTCGGCGGCCTCAACGGAGGCGGCCCCGACGGGGACACGAGCTCGCAGATCTCGTACAGCCCGATCAACGACGACGAGATCTTCAAGCTCTACCTCGACGCCATAAACAACCGCGACCCGAGCCGTTAGCCACCCCGTCGGCCGTCCTCCCGCAGGGCGCGGGACAGGCCGGGTTCGCGGGGGCCCGGGAAGCGCGGGCCCGGACGGACCAGGGCGTCCAGGGCCGCCTCGCCCGAGGCGAGGACCTCGCGGGCCCCGCCCGCGTACCAGGTCAGGTCGTGCGCGTCGGCCGCCGCGCCGACGCCGTACGCGTCGATGCCCGCCGCCCCGCACAGCGCCGGCGCCCGCCGGATGTGGAAGCCCTGGCTGATCAGCACCGCCTTGCGCACCCCGAAGACCGGCACCGCGCGCGTGCACGAGTCCCAGGTGCCGAAGCCCGCGAAGTCGCTGACGACACGGCTGTCCGGCACGCCCCGCGCCGTCGGACAGGCGCGCATCGCCTCCGCCTCGTCGTACTCCACGCGGCTGTTGTCACCCGTCACCAGCACCACCCGGACCTCGCCCGCGCGGTACAGCTCGACCGCGGCGTCGAGGCGGTGCGCCGGATACGGGGACGGCCCGCCGTCCCGCAGGCCCGCGCCGAAGACCATGCCACCGGGGCCTCCGGCACGTCGGCGACGCCCCGCACCCGGGGCGTCGCCGAGGCGTACACCCACGTGACCGGGGCCGGTGCGAGCAGGCAGCCCGCCATGACCGCCCACAGCGCGCGGCGCCGCCCCACCGTCGTACGCGGCAGCAGCGGCCGGCCCCTCAGCCTCATGCCGGACACCTTTCCGTCGACAGGGATCAACGCCACCGCGGCCCGCCGGATCCGCACGGCGGCCGGAACCCCTCCCGCCGGACAGCGCTCCATCGCCGCTGTCACACCCGGCGGATACCGTCGGGGTATGAACGGCACAGCACGGATGGCGAAGGAACAGCCCGGCATCGCCGGATACGAGGCGTCGGACCTGGAGCGCTGGGCACCCGAGCCCGACAAACGCCCGGGGCGCACCGCCTTCCAGCGCGACCGGGCGCGCGTCCTGCACTCCGCCGCGCTGCGCCGTCTCGCCGGGAAGACCCAGGTCGTCACCCCCGGCGTCAGCGGCCAGGCGTGGGACGCCAGCCCGCGCACGCGCCTGACCCACTCCCTGGAGTGCGCGCAGGTGGGCCGGGAGCTGGGCGCGGCCCTCGGCTGCGACCCCGACCTGGTGGAGGTCGCCTGCCTCGCCCACGACCTCGGCCACCCGCCCTTCGGGCACAACGGCGAGCAGGCGCTCAACGAATTCGCCGAGCCCTGCGGCGGCTTCGAGGGCAACGCCCAGTCGCTGCGCCTGCTCACCCGCCTCGAACCCAAGCGCTTCGTCCCCCGTGACGGCGAGCTGTGCAGCGTCGGCCTCAACCTCACCCGGGCCGCCCTCGACGCGGCGACCAAATACCCCTGGCCGCGCGGCGGGCACCCCACGGACCCGGACTCCCGCAAGTTCGGGGTGTATCCGGACGACATGCCCGTCTTCGCCTGGCTGCGGCAGGGCGCCCCGGAGCACAGGAAGAGCTTCGAGGCCCAGATCATGGACTGGTCCGACGACGTGGCCTATTCCGTCCACGACGTGGAGGACGGCCTGCACGCGGGCCACCTCGACCCGAACGTGCTCCTCGCCGGGCCCGAGCGCGGCGAGGTCTTCGCCGTCGCGGCGGGCCGTTACGCCCCGGGCGCCGCGCCCGAGGAGCTCGCCGAGGCTCTCGACCGGCTGCTCGAACAGGAGTGGTGGCCGCACGGCTACGACGGCTCGGCCGTCGCCCAGGCCCGCCTCAAGGACGCCACCAGCCAGCTCATCGGCCGGTTCTGCCTCGCGGCCGAGACCGCCACCCGCGCCGCCTGGGGGCACCGCCCCGGCGCGCTCACCCGCCACCGCGCGGAGCTCGTCGTCCCCCGCGCCACCCGGCTGGAGTGCGCCGTCCTCAAGGCGGTCGCCGACCGCTTCGTGATGCAGCGCCCCGACCAGGAGAAGCTCCGCGCCGACCAGCGCGTGGTCATCGCCGAGCTCGCCGAGGCGCTCGTCGCCCGCGCGCCCGACGGGCTCGACCCGCAGTTCCGCTCCCTCTTCGCCGCCGCCCACGACGACGCCGGACGGCTGCGCGCCGTCGTCGACCAGATCGCCGCCCTCACCGACGTCTCCGCGCGTACGCTCCTCGCCCGGCTCACCGGGGCGGGGACTGTGGCAAAAGGGTGACCGAATGTCCACACAATCCGAGCACTTCCCCCGCACCATGCGGGTACTGACCCGTCCGGGGTAGTCCCTCTTCCGGCGGCACACTCCGTGCGGGACCCTCTGCACGGGCTTTCGACCGGGGGCGGTAGCGCAGACGCACTGCGTGGCAGCGAGGAGGCAGCAAGTGGTCGACGCACACCAGACGTTCGTCATCGTCGGAGGGGGCCTGGCCGGCGCGAAGGCCGCCGAGACCCTCCGCTCGGAGGGCTTCACCGGGCGTGTGATCCTCATCTGCGACGAACGTGACCACCCCTACGAGCGGCCGCCGCTCTCGAAGGGGTATCTCACGGGCCAGGACGACCGCGACAGCGTCTTCGTCCACGAGCCCGCCTGGTACGCCCAGGCCGACATCGAGCTGCACCTCGGCCAGCCGGCCGTCCACCTCGACCGCGAGAACCGCTCCGTGCGCCTCGGCGACGGCACCCGCATCCACTACGACCGGCTGCTGCTGGCCACCGGCGCCGAGCCCCGCCGCCTGGACATCCCCGGCACCGGGCTCGCCGGCGTCCACCACCTGCGCCGCCTCTCGCACGCCGAGCGGCTGCGCGGCGTCCTCGCCTCCCTCGGCCGCGACAACGGCCACCTCGTCATCGCCGGCGGGGGCTGGATCGGCCTGGAGGTCGCCGCCGCCGCCCGGGGCTACGGCGCCGAGGTGACGGTCGTCGAGCCCGAGCCCACGCCGCTGCACACCGTCCTCGGCCCCGAGCTCGGCCAGCTCTTCACCGACCTGCACAGCGAGCACGGCGTCCGCTTCCACTTCGGCGCCCGCCTCACCGAGATCGCCGGGCACGACGGCATGGTCCTCGCCGCCCGCACCGACGACGGCGAGGAGCACCCCGCGCACGACGTCCTCGCCGCCATCGGCGCCGCCCCGCGCACCGCCCTCGCCGAGGCCGCGGGGCTCGCCCTCGTCGACCGCGCCGACGGCGGCGGCATCGCCGTCGACGCCTCCCTGCGCACCTCCGACCCGCACATCTTCGCCGCCGGTGACGTGGCCGCCGCCGAGCACCCGTGGCTGGGCACCCGGCTGCGCGTCGAGCACTGGGCCAACGCCCTCAACAGCGGCCCCGCCGCCGCCCGCGCCATGCTCGGGCAGGAGGTCGTCCACGACCGGGTGCCGTACTTCTTCTCCGACCAGTACGACGTGGGCCTCGAATACTCCGGCTACGCCCCGCCCGGCTCGTACGACCAGGTCGTCTGCCGCGGGGACGTCGGCAAGCGCGAGTTCATCGCCTTCTGGCTGTCCGAGGGGCGGCTGCTCGCGGGCATGAACGTCAATGTGTGGGATGTCACCGAGACGATCCAGGGCCTCATCCGCTCCGGCACCCGCCTGGACCCGGACGCCCTGGCCGACCCGTCCGTCCCGCTGGAGTCGCTGCTCGTCCCGTGAGAGCCGGAGGTCCGGGCCGGAGCGCCGCGGTCCCGGCCGTAGAATTCACGTGTGGCAGGACGGATCAACGATGACGACGTGAAGGCGGTCCGGGACGCGGTCCCGATCGACTCCGTCGTGTCCGAATACCTCCAGCTCCGCAACGCCGGTGGCGGCAATCTCAAGGGCCTGTGCCCGTTCCACGACGAGAAGTCCCCGTCCTTCCAGGTCAGCCCCGCCAAGGGGCTCTTCTACTGCTTCGGCTGCCAGGAGGGCGGGGACACCGTCGACTTCGTCATGAAGATCGACCACCTCTCCTTCGCCGAGACCATCGAACGGCTCGCCGGCCTGGCGGGCATCACCCTGCGCTACGAGGAGGGCGGCTACACCCCGGGCCGCCAGCAGGGCGAGCGCATCCGCCTGGTCGAGGCGCACAAGCACGCCGCGAAGTTCTACGCCGACCAGCTCGACGGTGCCGAGGCGGAGATCGGCCGGGCCTTCCTCGCCGGGCGCGGCTTCGACCAGGCCGCGGCCCAGCACTTCGGCGTCGGCTACAGCCCGGCGGGCTGGGACCACCTCACCCGCTTCCTGCGCGGCAAGGGCTTCAGCGACAAGGAGCTGATCCTCTCCGGCCTCGCCCAGGACAGCCGCAACGGCCGGCCCATCGACCGCTTCCGCGGCCGCCTGATGTGGCCCATCCGCGACATCACCGGCGAGGTCATCGGCTTCGGCGCCCGCAAGCTCCGCGACGACGACAACGGCCCGAAGTACCTCAACACCCCCGAGACCCCCCTCTACCGCAAGTCGCACGTCCTCTACGGCATCGACCTCGCCAAGAAGGACATCGCCAAGAGCAGCCGCGCCGTCGTCGTCGAGGGCTACACCGACGTCATGGCCTGCCACCTCGCCGGGGTCACCACCGCCATCGCCACCTGCGGCACCGCCTTCGCGGCCGACCACGTCAAGATCCTCCGCAGGCTGCTGATGGACAACTCCCGCTCGAAGGTCATCTTCACCTTCGACGGTGACGCAGCCGGCCAGCGCGCCGCCCTGCGCGCCTTCGAGGACGACCAGAAGTTCGCCGCGGGCACCAACATCGCCGTCAGCCCCGGCGGCATGGACCCCTGCGAGCTCCGCCTCGACCGGGGCGACGAGGCCGTGCGCCTGCTCGTCGAGGAGAGCACCCCCCTCTTCGAGTTCGCCATCCGCTCCGTGGTCAAGCGGCACGAGGCCGACACGCCCGAGGGCCAGGCCGCCGCCCTGGAGGAGGCCGCGCCGATCGTCGCGGGCATCAAGGACAGCTCGATCCGCCACCAGTACGCGGTGCGCCTCGCCGGGCTGCTCGGCATCCTCGACACCCAGTTCGTCGTCATGCGCGTCGGCCAGCTCGCCCGCTGGGCCCGCGAGCGCGGCAACCGCCCCGATCAGGGACGCAACCACCGGGCCGCCCCCGCGGCACCCCAGCCGTCGGCCCCCCGGGGCCTCCGCGGCCCCGCCCTCAACCTCCGCAGCCCCGCCCAGCTCACCGAGCGCGAGCTGCTCAAGCTCGCCCTCCAGCGCCCCGACCTCGTCGCCCCCGCCTTCGACGCCTACGGCGAGGACGAGTTCACCGCCGAGCCGTACGTCGCTGTCCGCCGCGCCGTCGAGCAGGCCGGCGGCGTCACCGACGCCCCCGGCGACTACCTCACGCGCGTCCGGGACGCGGCCCCCGACGACATCGTCCGCTCGCTGGTCACGGAGCTCGCCGTCGAGGCGATCCGGAGCAAGAGCGTGGACGAGATCTACGCCGGGATGCAGCTGGTCCAGGTCCGCCTGCGGGCCGTGGAGCGGCGCGTCAAGGAGGTCCAGGGCAGCCTGGTCCGGCTGGGCGCGGACGCCGCGCCGGAGCATCTGGCCGCCGTGCAGAACGAGTTGTGGGTGCTGGAGCAGTACGGGCGGGCGCTGAAGGACCGGGGAGCGGCGGCGCTGTAGCGCTGGGCCGCTTCCGGGTGCCGGTTCGTTTTTGTCCGCGGCTTTGCCGGCGCCTGCGGCGGAGCTCCCTTCGGGAGCGTCCTCAAGCTCCCCCAGACTCCGTCCGGGGGTGCCCCCAACGGGCTTGATGTGGCTGATGTGTGCCGGTGCGGGTACGGAATCCGGCCCCGGGCCCGAGAGGCGATCTCCCTCCGTAACCCCTGGTCACGAAGCGGACTCAGAAAGTGCCCGCACGCCCCTCGTGGCGGACCTGTGTCGTACCCCACACTGGTGGGCGGTGCCTGGTCCGGTCGCAGGGACCCGGAAACCTCCGCGAAGTCGCCCTTGAACCACGGGACGGACGGCGGCCCGGCCGCTGCCGCCCCTTCGTCGCATGCCACCCCCCGAACCGGCAGCGATCACCTTGGAGGTCGCCCCCGTGCAGACCCGGACCCCGACCCGGCCCCAGACGCCGACCCTGTCTCCGGCCGATACGGCCCCCGCCGTGCCGCAGCAGGCCGAGCCGCCCGGCTGTGAGAGCCTCTCCGGCGAGGCGTCACCGGCCCCCGGCCCCGAGCCGGGACCGCCACCGGCCGCCCGAGCCGCCACCGAGTCCGGCGGTGAAGAGGCCGCCGACGAAGCACCCCACGCCGAGGCGGCCCGCGCCGACACCGGCGGCCCGTCCTCCGACCTCTTCCGTCAGTACCTCCGCGAGATCGGCCGGATCCCGCTGCTCTCCGCGGCCGAGGAGGTGGACCTGGCCCGCTGCGTCGAGGCCGGTCTCTTCGCCGAGGAGAAGCTGGGCAGCACCCCCGACCTCGACACCCAACTCGCCCTGGACCTCGACCGCCTGGTGGTCCTCGGCCGGATGGCCAAGCGCCGCCTGATCGAGGCGAACCTGCGGCTCGTCGTCTCCGTCGCCAAGCGCTACATCGGCCGCGGTCTCACCATGCTCGACCTGGTGCAGGAGGGAAATCTGGGCCTGATCAGGGCAGTTGAGAAATTCGACTACGCCCGGGGCTACAAGTTCTCGACGTACGCGACCTGGTGGATCCGCCAGGCCATGTCCAGGGCGCTCGCCGACCAGGCGCGGACGATCCGCGTCCCCGTCCACGTCGTCGAGCTGATCAACCGCGTCGTCCGCGTCCAGCGCCGCATGCTCCAGGAGCGGGGCTACGAACCCACCGCCGAGGAGGTCGCGGCCCAGCTCGACCTCACCCAGGAGCGGGTCAGCGAGGTGCTGCGCCTCGCCCAGGAGCCCGTGTCGCTGCACGCGCCCGTCGGCGAGGAGGACGACGTCGCCCTCGGTGACCTCATAGAGGACGGCGACGCGGCCTCACCCGTGGAGTCGGCCGCGTTCCTGCTGCTCCGCGAGCACCTGGAAGCCGTCCTCTCGACGCTCGGCGAGCGCGAGCGCAAGGTCGTGCAGCTGCGGTACGGGCTGGCCGACGGCCGCCCCCGCACCCTGGAGGAGATCGGCCGGATCTTCGGCGTCACGCGCGAACGCATCCGCCAGATCGAGTCCAAGACCCTCAACAAGCTCCGTGACCACGCCTTCGCGGACCAGCTCCGCGGCTATCTGGACTGAGGCCGCGCGTCGTCCGATGCCGCCCAGTGCCGCCCGATGCCGTCCGTTGACGTACGGGATCGCCTACTGGAACGCCCCGGGGTGGGCCTGCTCGCGCACGGTCACGTACTGCTGCCGCACCGCCTGCCCCACCGGCATCTCCTCGCCCGTGGCCTCGAAGACCTGGCTGGCCGCCGCGGGCCACATCGGTGGCTGCTGCGGCGACAGCGTGCCGTGCTGGACGCCCAGCGACCAGGCCGCCTGCCGCGCCGCGCCCAGCGCCGCGTAGTCCGCCGGCTGCGGGACGACGACCTGCGCGCCGAAGAGCGCCGGCGCGATCGCCTGCACGGCGGGCAGCTCGGCCGCGGCGCCCAGCAGGAACACCCGCCGCACCTGCACCCCGCGCGTGCGCAGCACGTCGAGGGCGTCCGTGAGCCCGCAGAGCATCCCCTCGAACGCGGCCCGCGCCAGGTGCTCCGCCTTCATGCTCTCCCGGCGCAGCCCGGTCAGGGTGCCCGCGGTGTGCGGCAGGTGCGGGGTGCGCTCGCCCTCCAGATAGGGGAGCAGCACCATGCCGTACGACCCGGGCGAGGAGCGCAGCGCCAGCTCGGACAGGCCCGCGAGGTCCGTGCCCAGCAGCTCGGCGGTGCCGCGCAGCACCCGGACCGCGTTGAGGGTGTGCACCACCGGCAGGTGCATGCCGGTGGCGTCCGCGAAGGAGGTGATGATGCCGGTGGGGTCGACGAGCGCCTCGTGGTGCACGGCGAAGACCGAGCCGGAGGCGCCAAGGGAGATCACCGCGTCGCCGGCGCCGACGCCGAGGCCGAAGGCGGCGGCCATCGTCTCGCCCGTGCCCGCGGAGATCAGCAGCCCCTCCGGGGTGTGCCCGGCGGGCTCCGCGGGGGCGAGCACGTCCGGCAGTGTCACGGGGTGGCCCAGGGCCAGCTCCACGAGATCCGGCCGCCAGGAGCCGGTCGCCGCCGACCAGCAGCCCGTGCCGGAGGCGTCGCCGCGGTCCGTCGTGCGCCGCAGCGGCCGGCCCAGCAGCTGCCAGACCAGCCAGTCGTGCGGCTGGAGCACGGCGGCCGTCCGCGTCGCCGACTCCGGTTCGTTGCGCGCCAGCCAGCGCAGCTTGGCCGGCACCTGACCGGGCTGGGGCACCGACCCGACGGCCTGCGCCCAGGCGGCGCGGCCGCCGAGCGCGTCCGCGAGATCGGCCGCCGCGGGTTGCATCCGTTTGTCGTTGCCGAGCATCGCGGGCCGTACGAGCACGCCGCCCGCGTCCAGCGCGATGAGTCCCTGCTGCGCGGAGACGCCGATCGCCTGCACGCCCTCCAGCAGCCCGCCGGCGGCGGCGTCGCCGAGCGACATCAGCCACGCCTGTGGATCACCTTCGGGCGTCGAGGGGTGCGGTGCGTACCCCTGACGGAGCACGGCTCCTGTGTCCGCGTCGCAGACGACGATCCGTGTGCTCTCGGTGGAACTGTCCAGCCCGGCGACTATGCCCATGCGGTGATGATGCCAAACGGACGCGGTCCGGCCGTCATCCGGTCAGGTGTTGCTGGTGCCCCAGTCGTCGTCGTTGCCCTGGCCGCGCTCGCGCAGGGAGCGGACCCGGTCGCCGATCGCGCCCGGCATCCGGTCGCCCATCTTGTCGCCGACCTTGTCGAAGGCCCTGGCGGCCATGGCCCGGCCGTTCTGCGCGGCGGACTCCGCCGTATTGCGGACCGCGGGGTTCTGGGCGACCCGCCGCGCTCCCTTCCGAAGCTGTTCGTACCGCTCGCGGCCGGCCCGCGCGCCGAGCACGTACCCGACGGCTGCCCCGACGATGAACGTCAGCCGGTAGCGCATCCCGCTCCACCCTTCCCTCGGATCCCTCGCGCCCCACGCGTTTCACGGGGGCCGCCGGGCTGTGCTCCGCGCCTACCCCCCGGGTGCGAAGGTCACTCCCGGGGTACCGATTGGCGGAGCACCCCCCTGCTTGCGCTAATGTATGTGTCGCAGCGAGCGCACGCCGCCCGGAAGACCGGACGGCAGAGCATTCGAGGCACACGCAGCAATCCCCTGTAGCTCAATTGGCAGAGCAGCCGACTGTTAATCGGCAGGTTACTGGTTCGAGTCCAGTCGGGGGAGCGCGATCCCCTGTAGCTCAATTGGCAGAGCAGCCGACTGTTAATCGGCAGGTTACTGGTTCGAGTCCAGTCGGGGGAGCCGGCGGATCAGGACCCCTCAGGGGGTCCTTTTTTGCGTCCGGGCGGGAACCAACCCGGCGTGATCGAAGTCCTCATGGTCAGGTCGGTCACGCAAAAAGGCCCCACCAGGGCAGCAGATCGTATGAGCAGCTATGCTGCGGCAGACGGCGCGCACAGATGTGCGCGACGCGCCGTGAACGGGGCGGTAGCTCAGCCGGTTAGAGCAGCGGACTCATAATCCGTCGGCCGTGGGTTCGAGTCCCACCCGCCCCACTTTGCGGCTCAGGTGCAGAAACGTTCTGACCTGCCAAAACGCAAGACGAAGGGCCGCCGTGGCGCGTGTGGCGGCCCTTCCGTCTTCCCTGATCAGCCCGGGTGAGGCCGACGTGAGGCCGAGGGGCCTAGGCGGCTGCCAGAACGGGCTCAGTGAGGCCATTCTGTGAGGCCGCGGGCGGCTGCTCAGCCGACTGGGGGGCCTCCTCGGCGGGCGCAGGGCGTGCGGTCCTCTTCGCGCGCGGCACGACGGCCACGGTGTTCTCGGACACGGACACGGACACGGGGCGGGAGCCGGTGGCCGGCACGGTCTTCGAGGCCGCCCGGACTCAGGCCCTGGAGGACCTGACGAGCGTGGTCGGCCGGGTGAAGGCATGCTCCGCGCTCGGTGTGAGCCGGGCCACCTACTACCGCCACCACCGCCAGAGCCCGGCTCCCATCCAGCCCCGCCGGGAGCGTCGCCGTCATCCACGTGCCCTCGGCCTGGCCGAGGAGGCCAGGGTGCTGGAGGTGCTGCGGTCCGAGGAGTTCGCCGACATGGCGCCCGGCGAGATCTACGCGGTCCTCCTCGACCGCGGCATCTACCTGTGCTCGGAGTCGACGATGTACCGGCTGCTGCGCAAGCACGGCGAGCTCCGCGAGCGGCGACGGCAGGCCACCCACCCGCCGCGCAAGAAGCCCGAGCTGGTCGCCGAAGAACCGAACCGGGTGTGGTCGTGGGACATCACCAAGCTGAAGGGCCCGGTCAAGGGCAGCTACTACTGCCTCTACACGATTATCGACATCTACAGCCGTTACACCGCCGGCTGGATGATCGCCGACCACGAGGACAAGGAACTGGCCGAGCAGTTCCTGTCCTCCACGATCGCCAAGTACGAGGTGGAACACGGGCAGTTGACGATCCACTCCGACCGGGGATCGCCCATGGTCGCCGAGAACGTCGCGCAGATGATGGCGAACCTCGGCGTCACCAAGTCGCACTCCAGGCCGAAAACCTCCAACGACAACCCCTACAGCGAGAGCCAGTACAAAACCCTCAAATACCGGCACGACTTCCCCGACCGGTTCGGCTGCATCGAGGACGCCCGCGCCTGGTGCGAGCGGTTCTTCGACTGGTACAAACTGGAGCACCGGCACTCCGGCATAGCCATGCACACCCCCTTCGACGTGCACTTCGGCCTCGCCACCCAGCTCCGCGAGATGCGCGCCGACGTCCTGGACGCCGTCTACACCAAGCACCCCGAACGCTTCGTCCGCAAGCCGCCCGAGCCCCCGAAGCTCCCCGCAGCCGCGTGGATCAACAAGCCCGACCAGCACACACCCGACGGCCAAACGATCCCGACACAGCGATAGAACGATCTACCTGCCTTGATCACATTGACAGGCTCCGCGACGAGCAGGCCGTGAGCGTGTGGAAGGAGGCGACCTGGGTGGAGGTAAAAGGGCACGGGCGGCCTGCGGGGGCTACGTCTGCTTCGAGGACGAAGCAGGCTTCACCCGACGGCCGCCGAGGGGACGGACCTGGGGCCGCCGCGGTATCACCCCGGTCGTGACCGTGAGCGGGCGCCGCTCGGGACGGCTGTCGGTGGCCGGGCTGATCGCCATGCGGCCGGGTTCCCGGACCCGGCTGTGCCACCGCCTGCGGACCCACCCCGGGGGCAGGGACAAGCGCCGCAGCATGGACGAGCGGGACTTCATCGCGCTGGTCGACGGCGTCCATCAGCTGGTCAGGGCGCCGATCGTGCTGGTCTGGGACCGGCTGAACACCCACGTCTCCCGCAGGATGCGGGACCTCGTCACCGAGCGGACGTGGCTGACGGTGTTCCTGCTGCCCGCCTACTCGCCCGACCTCAACCCGGTCGAAGGCGTCTGGGCACACGTCAAACGCAGCCTGGCCAACCTCGCCGTCATGGCCCTCGACCGCCTCGAAACCCTCGTCCGCAACCGGCTCAAGCGCCTTCAGTACCGGCCCGAGACCCTCGACGGCTTCATAGCCGGCACCGGCCTGGCTCTCAACGACCCAGCATCACCTTGACGAGCCGAAGTCAGTAATTACCTTGGCGACCCGGAACCGTGCACTTGGTGCGTTCAGCTTCGGCTTGTGCTTGTAATCCCGCAGCACAACCTTGCTACCCACCTCTACGGGTTGGCCCAAGGTCTTAGGAACATAAGCGATCTCGAACGTATTTCCGAGTGAAGCTACCTCGACGTACCCTGCCCCGTCGACGTTCGTGACGACGACAGCGGGGCGCTGCCACTTGCGTACACGCTTCGCCGGATCGACCATGCGACCTTTGCGGCAAAAGTTCGCAAACGCCCCTTGGCCGGCGCGGCGCGTACCGGACCGACGCACCCCTGGAACACGGCTGATAGCTCTCCCGGATCCAAATTCTGCCGAACGGTGGCGGTTCTTAGCACCCATCGTTAGCGCCTCTCTCAGATCGTGCCTGCCGGTAAACAGCAGCAACCTATCCGCACGGCAGTCAGCGTAAGCATCGAGATCGGCCATTCAGGCGCAACGCCCCCTCGAACGGGACTGCTGCATGATCAGGTGACAGCGGGGTTTACGCAGCCAGAGGTGCTGGTGGGGCCACGATGGTCTCGTACTCGACAGGGGTCAATCGGGCCAGGCGTCTCCGGGGTGCGGAGCAGTTCCTCGATCGCTGGTGCGGCGGACGAGGTCCAGCCGTCTTCGAAGTTGTCCCACGGGCCGAAGCCGTCCACGTTGTCCATGCCGCCGAACAGGCAGATGTCGGGCCCTCGCGAACGACCCGCTCAACCTGGTCTCCGCCGACGGCCCGGCGAACATGGGCAAGGGCGACAAGGACGCGTCCGCCTGGCTGCCCGCCAACAAGAAGTTCCAGTGCGCGTACGTGGCGCGGCAGGTGGCGGTGAAGAAGGCGTACGGGCTGTGGGTGACCTCCGAGGAGGGGGACGCGATGCGGAAGGTGCTGAACGGCTGCCCGGGGGAGGCGCTGCCGGGTGAGGGCGCGAAGGGCGTCGCGCTGCGGTAGGCGGTGGGCCTCCCGCGTCGGCCGGAGCCGTGTGTGGTCACGGCGAATGGCGGGACTCCCGGAGTGCCGAGTGGAGAAAGGGCAGCACGCCGCGCTCCAGCAGGGCCTGTTGCCAGGCTTCGCGGGAGCGCGTGACGTCCGTCTCCGCCTCGGGGGCCGCCCCGTCCTCCGGGGCGGACCGCTGCCGCGCCGCCGTGACGAGCAGCGCCGTCACCGCGACAGCCGCGGCCGTCGCCGCGACGAGGGCGGTCGTCCAGCCCGAGGCCACCAGCCCGTCCGACAGGCGCTCCTGGGTTCCGGTCAGCCGCAGGCCGTAGCCGATCAGCAGGAAGGCCGCGGCGGCCACCGCGGCCAGCGACGGCACGAGCACGCCCAGCGCCCCGGCCAGCCCGCCGCCGAATCCCCGCAGCGACCGCCTGTCCGGCGCGGGCGGCTCCTGGGGCGTGGTGCTGGTGCGCGTGCGGAGGTAGACGCGGTACTCGTCGGCGGCCGCGGCCGCGATCTCCGTGCGGGCCCGCAGCGCCATCGTGCGCAGCTGCTCCGCGCTGACCGGCGCGTTGCCGCGTACGGCCTCCCTGATCTCGGGGAAGTGCAGGGCCTGTTGGACGACGTGTTCGAAGTCAGATGTGTCCTCCACCCTCAGGTGGTCCAGACTGTCCATGGGCGTCCCCCGGTTGCCTCGATGTGACGGACTCCATGAAACTTCCCCGGTTGCGCAACCTCTAAAGTGTGTGGCGGGCGGGGATCGGGCCACGCTCGCCTTGATCCTCGGCCGGGGCGTGGGTAATCTCCTCCGGCCTGTGCCGCGGCGGATGTCGTGGTCATGGAAACGCGCAGGTCGAGACCGTCCACGGACCGTAAGGACAGAAACGAAGATGATGCACCGGATCGCACGCTCGATAGTCGGCGCCTTGGTCGTCGCGATGGCCGTCATGGGTCTGACGGCCACGGCGGCGCACCCGGCCGCCGCCGCCGCGATCCGCCCGGCCGCGGCCGCGGCGCCCGCCGACGCGTCCGCCGCACCTCAGGACGGCGCGTCCCGCACGACCGCCGCCGCCCCGGCGACCGTCGAACTGGCCTCGAAGCACGAGAAGAAGAAAAAGAAGAAGGGCTTCTTCGCGAAGCTCGGCAAGTTCCTGCTGATCGTGGGGATCCTGATCATCGTCTTCCTGGTGCTGCTGATCGTGGGCATCATCTACGCCGCGAAGCGGATCTTCCGGCGGCGTCGGGGCTGACGCCCGTGACCGCCGGACGGGCCCGGGCCGGGTCCGTCCGGCGGTCGTTCTCTCAGGTGTTCACTCAGACGTTCTCTCCGGCGCTTCCTCAGGCCGCGCCGAACGCGCGGGCCGCGGCGCGCCGCCAGCGGTTGGCCGGCAGGGTGGGGCGCAGCCACGCGAACGAGCTGCAGTATTTGGTGAAGACGGCCGGACGTATGCCGTACGCGTGCAACAGCCGGTCGGCCTCGGTCAGATGGCCCGTCGTCTTGGTCTCCACCAGGACAAGTCCCGCCGCGCACCGCACCGTTCGGCCCGCGCGCAGATCGCCGCAGGTCAGCCCCGCGTCGCAGGTGATGCGCTCGCCGTCGGCGACCAGGGTGGCGCGCAGGTAGTCCGTGCTGAGGGAGGGGCCGAGCTCGGCGGGCGGCTCGATGCCGTACGCGGTGCGCAGCGTCTCCACGAGGAAGCCCCGGTAGTGGGCGTCCAGCGGGGTGTCGGTCCCGTCGAGCGGGCGGCGGTGTTTGACGGTGTCGCCGCGGCGGCCCTTGAGCTTGATCTCGAACTGCCGCTCCCCGGTGTCCTCGTACACCCGCTCGCGGATCTTGAAGCGCAGCCGGCGGCCCTGCCGGTGGTCGTGGAAGGACCGCAGGCCGGGGGTGTCGTAGTAGACGGAGTGGTAGCGGAAGGCGCGTCCGCCGTCGATGGTCAGGGCCCGGAAGGGGCCGCCGGGCCGCCGGGGGTCGGTCAGCCGCCCGGCCATCCGCAGGAAGACCGGAGCGGGCACGAGATAGCTGCGGTCGAAGCGCGCGAGCAGCGCGGACCGCTCGTTGACCTCCGCGAGCGAGACGGGCGCCGTGGCGTGGGCGGCCTCGGTGATGGCGCGTACGGCCGTGGTGCTCACACCGACTCCCAGGCGGGCGCCGCGTCGCGGGCCGGCTCGGCGGGTCCGGCCGGGCGGGCGCCCGCGTGCTGCTCGGGCTCGCGGTAGCGGACGTCGACGACCGTCAGGTCGCGTACGAAGTCCACTTCCATGACCGTCCAGTTGAGGGGCTCGCCGAGCCGCCGGGCGAGGTCGGCGCGGAGGGCGGCGGGGTCGCTGTGGACGGCGTCGAGGGTGACGACCGTGCGGCGGGCGCGGGCGAGCAGCCGGGGGTGGTCGGCGATGTGGATGACGAGCAGCAGCAGGGCGCTGAGCGCGGCGGTCAGGCCGAAGGCCAGGTGCGGCAGGCCGCAGATCAGCCCGAGGACGAGCGTGGTGAAGTAGTACGCGACCTCCTCGTGCTGCACCGAGTCGGAGCGGAGCCTGATGATCGACAGCACGCCGAACAGGCCGAAGCCGAGCGCCGTGCCCCCGGTGCCGCCCACCTCGGAGAGGGCGGCGACGACCGTGAACAGGGCGACGTTCAGGGCGAGATAGGCCGGCACCAGATCGCGGCGCCGGTGGCGCGGATAGTAGACCGCGAAGGTGAGCAGGCAGACGGCGACGAGGTCGAGCCCCAGATGTGCCGCGAGGTGCCGGTAGGAGTCCATCGCTTCCCTGCTCTCTGTGAGTGGTGGTCGGTCTCCCGCGCCTCTCCCGGAGACGGGGAAACGGGGAAACGGGGAACACGGAACACGGAGAACTCTGGGTGAACAAGTGCTCGATCCTGGGTGAACAATGCGCATCCTTGACGGGCCCGGAACGGTACTGTCCGGAACCCCACCGGCCGTGACGCGTTCGACGTTCTTGTGGGATGTGTCCCACCCCCTCATCCGGGTTTAGTGCCACTTCACGGGGCACGGGAGGAATAGCGCCCGGCACTGCCTGGTTGGCGGTGCTGGGGTACTCGACCGCGAGAACCGGAAGCAGGTAGTTCACGTATGAGCAGCAGCACGGTGGAGCTGACCAAGGACAACTTCGACGAGATCGTCTCCGGCAACGGATTCGTGCTCATCGACTTCTGGGCGGAGTGGTGCGGTCCGTGCCGGAGCTTCGCCCCGGTCTACGAAGGCGCCGCCGAGCGCCACGGAGACCTCGTCTTCGCGAAGGTCGACACCGAGGCCCAGCCCGAGCTGGCCGCCGCGTTCGAGATCCAGTCGATCCCGACCCTGATGATCGTCCGGGACAACATCGCCGTCTTCGCCCAGCCCGGCGCGCTGCCCGAGGCAGCCCTGGAGGACGTCATCGGGCAGGCCCGCGCCCTGGACATGGACGAGGTGCGGGCGTCCGTGGCCCAAGAACAGGCCAAGGCGCAGGCCGAGCAGGGCGGGGAGCAGCAGGCCGGTGAGTGAGCTCCTGCTGGTCCGGCACGGCGAGACCGAGTGGAGCCGCTCCGGGCGGCACACCGGGCTGACGGACATCCCGCTCACCGAGCACGGTGAGCGCCAGGCGGAGGCGCTGCGTCCGCTGCTGGCCGGGCGGCGCGTCCAGACGGTGCTGGCCAGCCCGTCCAAGCGGGCCGTGCGGACCGCCGAGCTCGCGGGACTCGATCCCGAGATCGACCCCGACCTGCACGAATGGGACTACGGCGGGTACGAGGGCATCAGCACCGACGAGATCCACCGCACGCGTCCCGAGTGGTACCTCTGGGACGACGGTGTCCCGCCCGGCGCCCCCGGGCACCCGGGGGAGACGGCCGGACAGGTCGGGGCCCGCGCCGACCGGGTGCTGGCCCGCGTCGCCCCGCTGCTGGCCGACGCGGACGGCGGTGACGTGGTGCTGGTCGCGCACGCGCACTTCCTGCGCGTGCTGACCGCCCGCAGGCTCGGCCTGCCGCCCACCGCGGGTGCCCTCTTCCGGCTGGACACCGCTACTGTCAGCCGCATCGGCACCGAGCACGGGCGCCCCGCTCTCGTCGCCTGGAACCTGCCCTCGCCCGCGGACCTCGGCCGGGGGCCGCGCGAGGAGCGTGTCGGAACCGGGCCGGGAGCACCGACCGGCCGATGATCGGTGCGATCGGGGGACCGCCCCCGATCTTCATATGACCCATTTGCTTCCGTGGAGGAACGACATCGTGGCTACGACCCGCACCGCGCACACCGTCTGGGAAGGCGAACTGCTCACAGGCAGCGGCACCGTCACCTTCGACTCGTCCGGCATCGGCAGCCAGCCGGTGTCCTGGCCGTCGCGCGCCGAGCAGGCCAACGGCAGGACGAGCCCCGAGGAGCTGATCGCGGGCGCCCACTCCAGCTGCTACTCGATGGCCCTGTCGCACGGCCTGACCGGCGCCGGCACGCCGCCCACCCGCCTGGAGACCAAGGCGGACGTCACCTTCCAGCCCGGCGAGGGCATCACCGGCATCCACCTCACCGTCCGCGCCGAGGTGCCGGGCCTGGACGCCGCCGCCTTCGCCGCGGCCGCCGAGGACGCCAAGAAGAACTGCCCGGTCAGCCAGGCGCTCACCGGCACGACGATCACCCTGACCGCCGAGCTCGTCTGAACCGGGGGGCCGGAGGCGCACCGCCTCCGGCCCCTGGTGTCAGGTTCGGAGCGACGCGTAGACGATCAGGTTCCGCACCGGGTGCCCCTGCGCGTCGAGGTCGCCCGCGCACGTCACCAGCCGCAGCACCCGGTCCGAGGTGCTGCCGTAGACCTTCCGCGTCGGGAACGCGTTCTTGTCGACGGTCTCCGTGCCGGTCACCGTGAACCGCAGCACCTTGCCGTCGCCGCGCTCGACGTCGATGGCGGCGCCCTTGCCGACCTTGTCCAGGTCGTGGAAGACGGCCTTGCCGTCCCGGGTGTCGTTGTGCCCGATGATCACGGCCGCCCCGGGCGTGCCGGGCTTGGCGCTGCCTGTGTACCAGCCGGCCGTCATGCCCTTCTCCGGCGGCGGCACCTGCACGGTGTCGTCACCGTTCAGCCCGAGCCGCAGCAGCCGGCTCCGCACGCCGATGTCCGGGATGGAGACCAGGGACGGCTCCTCCGCGGCGGCGGGCGTGCCGATGGCCTCCTTCGCGCGGTCACCGCCGATGGAGCAGCCGGCGAGGAGGAGGGGGACCAGGGCTGCCAGGGCGAGGGTGCGGATACGTGGCATGGGGCCACGCTAGGCAGGGGGCGGGGGGTGCGGCTTCGGTTGAACGGTCAGTTCCGTGTCGGCCTAAAGGAGGAGGCGGGGGTGTGGGGGCGGGTGTGTTCGGCGCCTGCGGCGGGCTTGTTCCCCAGCCCCGCCCCTTCCCGGCTGCGTCTGATGTGCGGCTCCGCCGCGTGGGGGGCTGCGCCCCAGACCCCGAAACACGGCTTCGCCGCGTTGTCCTCAAACGCCGGACGGGCTGAATGTGCTGGCTACGGTCCGCACCATCCAGCCCGTCCGGCGATTGAGGACACGCCGCAGGCGGCCCCGGCGCTAGCGGATCAGTCTCTGGAACAGCCCCCACGTGAACTCCGCGACATGGTCGCCGTCCTCCGTCGAGAACGCCAGCTGCCAACGCGTAGGAGCCGTGCCTTCCATCGGACGGGCCGGAGCGAAGGCGCGGGCCACCTCGTCCACCGTGCACGACCAGGGAAGAAGGTCCCGGGCCGTGCGCAGCGGCGGCCCGGACGCCCCCGGTGCGCGGATCAGCCATTCGTTCCAGACCGCGCCGCCCGGCGCGGAGAGCACCTCGAAGCGCAGGTCGGGCCAGAGCGGCACCGGCCACGTCAGCGCCTCGAAGATCAGGTCGCCGACGCGCCGCTCGCCCACCGTCTCCGGCGGGCCGAGCACCGAGCGGTAGCGCGCGCCCGCGCCGCGTCGCCGTGGTGAGCGCAGCATCGCCTGCCAGCGGCGATTGGCCTCCCGCAGCGCGGACCGGTCGGTGCCGAGCTCGCGCAGGGCGTCCTCGACCAGGCCGGGCTGGTGGTCGGCCATCCTCCGCAGCAGGACCAGCTGGAACTCCGAAGGGCCGAAGGCGGGGACGGGACCGGGCGCATCGCTCATGGGAGCCATCGTGGCGCACCCGCCGCCGCTCGCGCGGCCGGACCGCTTGGTTAAGGTCGCGTGCGGAAGTCCCACCACGTACGGAGGTCCGATGGCCGAGCACGCCGACCGCACCCCGCTGCTGCGGCTGCGCGGGGTCGGCCGCACCTATGGGGAACGCCAGGCGCTCCACCCGCTCGACCTCGACCTGGAGCCGGGCACCTGCACGGCCCTCTTCGGGCACAACGGCTCGGGCAAGTCGACGCTGTTGCGCATCGCGAGCGGCCGCGACACCCCCACCCGCGGCACCGCCTTCTTCGCCGGGCGCCCGGTGAGCGAGGACGACCCGGAGGTGCGGGCCAGGGTCGCGGTCGTCGGTGACACCGTGGCCACCTACCCGGACCTGACGGTGCGGGAGCACCTCGAACTCGTCGCCGTCGCCCACGCCGTGGACGACGCGCAGGCGTGGATCGACCACGTGCTCGCGGACCGCAGGCTGTCCGACCACGCTCGGGCGCTGCCCGGCTCCCTGTCGTCCGGCCAGCTCCAGTCGCTGCTGCTCGCGGCCGCACTCGTGCGCCCGCGCGACCTCCTCGTCCTGGACGAGCCCGAACAGCGGCTGGACCCCGACGCGCGCGTCCGGCTCGCGGAGCTGCTGGCCGGCGAGAAGGCGGACGGCGTCGCCGTGCTGCTGGCCACGCACCAGGCGGAGCTGGCCGAGGCGGTCGCGGACCGGATGGTCGCGCTGGAGGACGGCAGGGTGATCGCCGAGGGCCCGCCGGCGCAGGTGCTGGAGCGGCTGGGGCTGCGGGGATGAGCGTGCGGGGGACCACACAGCTCGACGACGAGCCCACCTGGACCGAGGAGGACGACGACCGCACCGCCGAGACGCTGGCCTGGCTGCGGGAGAAGCGGCGCGCGCACCGCCGGCAGAAGGGCCGCGACCTCGCCGTCGTCATCTACACGATCGTCCTCGCGCTCCTCGGCTACGGCAGCGGCTACGCCTACCACTTCCTGCGCCAGATCCGGCTGGGCGCCGACTACAGCGGTCTCGGCGCGGACGTGCAGCGCGCCCTGCCCGCCCTGTTCACCCTGCTGACCGCCGCGCTCGCCCTGGCCGCCGCCCGGGACGCCCTGTGGCGCGGGCCGGTCGTCGTGCCCGGCCCGTCCGTGGGCTGGCTGCTCGCGCAGCCCGTACGCCGGGCGAGGGTGCTGCGGCCGTGGTTCTGGCTGTCCGCCGGACTCGCGGCCGTCCCCGGCCTGCTGCTCGCGCTCGCCGGGGCCGTGCTGCTCCGTGTGCTGAGCCTGGCGTCGCTGGGCACGGCGCTGCTCGCGCTCCTCCCGGCGGCCGTCTGCCTGCCGCTGCTGGCCGTGTCGGCGGGGATGGCGGTGGAGCGGCGGGCGGCGCTCGCCCGTTCCGTACGCCGCTGCACGCCCCTCGCCGTCGTGGTGCTGATGCTGCTGGCCGCCCAGACGGCGCTGGCGGGGTACGGGCACCGGCTCGGCCCGCTGGAGCGGGCCGAGCTGTGGTCGGGGCCGTGGGGGTGGGCGGCACAGCCGGTGGTCGCCGCGACCGGCGGCGGCGCGCCGGCCTGGCCGTACGCGCTGGTTCCGCTCGTCCTCCTCACCGCCGCCGGCCTCTTCCAGGGGCACCGGGACGCCGCGCGCGTGCCGACCGCGCAGCTGCGCCGCCGTGCCGCGACGGCACAGACGGTGTCGTCCGTGATGTGGACGGTGGAGCTCAGGGCCGCCAAGCTGGCCCTGCTGGACGCCACGGCCGGTGGCCGGACGCTCCGGATCCGGTTGCGGCCGCCGCGCTCGAAGTACCTCGTGGTCGTCTGGCGGGACCTCCAGGCCCTGCTGCGCGCGCCCGCCCGCCTGGCCAAGGCGCTGATGTGGACGGTCTGCGCCACCGCGACCGCCGCCCTGGGCACGCGACTCGGCGGCGAGCACCGGACGTTGTGCCTGGTCGTGGCCCTGCTGCTCGGCTACGTCGCCGTGGGCGCGCTCGCCGAGCCGGCGCGGCTGGAAACCGACGATGTGCGCCGCGCCGCCTGGTCGCCGTTCCGCTTCCGTGTGCTGATGCTCCAGCACACGGTCGTCCCGGCCGTCGTCGGCGCGCTGCTCGCGGCGCTGGCCGCCGTGCCGTTCGCCGTGGCGGGCGCGCCGTGGGCGCTGCTGCTGATGCCGGTGTGCGCGGTGCCGTTCGCGGCCGCGGCGGTCTTCGCGGCGTGCCGCGGCCCGGCCCGTACGAGCCTGATGTTCACCGGGGTGAGCACGCCGGTGGGAGACCCCGGGATGTTCCTCTTCCTCGGCTGGTACTTGGCGGGGCCGCTGGTGTCGGCCGGCGGTCTGACGCTCGCCCTGCGGTCGGCGCTGAAGGGCGCCCCCGGCGCGGGGACGGTGGGGGATGTGGCCCTGGTCGCGCTGCTGTTGAGCGCCGGTCTGCTGTACCTCGCGGCGCGGTCGGCGGACCGCCTGGTGAGGCACTGACCCGCGGCATCGCCGCAGCTCTGGGCAAAGATTCCGTTTGCCGTTCCGCTTGTTCCTGGCGCCGTTCATCGGGCCGGGGTGAGCTCCTGATTTCCGGCCGGAAGTGGTTAGCCTGTTGACCGTGGTTGATCACCGTGTGAGGACAACCAGGGGGGTAGTGGACTTCATGGGCAGGAGCGGCGCTATAGGAGGAAGTACCCATGCTGACAGGGTGTTCCGGGTCCAACGGGCCTTCACTGAAATCGAGGGGCAGGTGCACGGCCCGGGTGAGCTGGCCGAGATAACCGGACTGGATGATTCCACCGTCCATCGCATTCTCCAGTCCGGCGTCTACGACGGCACGTTCGCCCGCGAGGGCCGCGGCCTCTACCGGCTCGGCTCCGGCGCCGCCCGGCTCGGTCTGAAGGCGCTGTCCCACGCCCCCAACACCCGGGTCGCGCACGCCCTCCTGGAGGAGCTGCGCGCGGAGACCGACGAGGGGCTGGTGTTCCTCTTCGCGCTGGCGCCCTTCGGCGGGGCCAGGAAGCAGTGCCTGGACATGGCCGTCGGCGACTCCGACCTCTCCGAACTGGGCATCGGCCACCGGGCCTTCCTGGAGGTCTCGCAGTCGCTGCGCACGGGCGCCGCGGGCCGGGCCATGCTCGCCCACCTCCCCGGCATCATCCAGGAGGCCGTCCTGGAGGAGCCGGCCCCCGCGGGCGCGGGCCCGGGGGCCTACCGCGACGACGCCGAACTCCTGCTGTCCCTGGAGCACGTACGGGGCCAGGGCGTCGCCCTCGACGTGGAGGAGTGCGCGGCCGGGTGGCTCGGCTGCGCGGCCCCGATCCGCTGGGACGGGCTCATCATGGGGGCCGTCGCGGTGCTCAAGCCCAAGAGCTGCCTCCCGTGCTGGCCGGGCCTGGCCCGCGCCACCAAGCGGGCGGCCGATGGCTTCGGCCAGGCGGGCAACCGCGGCGCCTGGTCGGCGGAGACCGCCAGCTCGTACTGAGTTTCCGCAGGGTTAACGTTTCTTTGCGAAAACCACACGGGGTACGTGGAACCGTGCTTCTGAAATGCCATTTCTCGCGGGGCGGGAGAACGGAATGCACAGGACTGTTTCTCGCCCCGCGGGAGAGTCCGGGGATTCCTTGACAGGCCGTGCGGCGTCCCTTTGATACTGGGTGCGATGAAAGCCGGTGGCCCTGCGCCCGAGTTCCGTGGAAAAGGGGGAATTCCCGTGTCCTGCACCGTTGCCGCGTGTCCGTACGCCCCGGCGGCCCCCAGCGCGCCCTGTGCCGTCCGCACGGCCGGTGAGCACGTCGAAACACCGCCCTGGCAGCGGGAGTCGGAGCGGGTGGCCCTGCTGTCGGAGCGCGAGGCGGAGGTGTTCGAGCTCCTCGGTGAGGGGTTCTCGAATCGCGGCATCGCACAACGGCTGGATGTGACGGAACGCACGGTCAAGTTTCATGTGGCCCGCGTGCTCAGTAAATTGTGCGTGGAATCCAGATTGCAGGCAGGTCTGGTCGCCCACACTTACCGGTTCCTGTACCAAGGTACAGTCCCCCGGGTGATCGCCGCTCGCTAGAGTCATTTGCACGGCGGCTCGGAGAGCACGGGGGAGAGTGCTCGAATACCGGCCCGGAAAAACCTTCCGCGGGGTATCCGCATTCCAGGACTCCGGCTGCCGTCACAGACTTCCGCGGCTCCGTTTTCTTCCGTGCGTGTCCGTGCGTGTCCGTACATCCGTACATCCGCGCGGCACCGGTGCCCTGTCCCCCGAAGTGCTCGACTGGGAGCGGAATTGAAGCGTCCACTCAACCCGATCGATGAGGTCTTCCTCGCCATGGGCCGGGAACCCGGCCTGACCCACGGCCAGTTCCTGAGGTTCCGCGGCAGCCCGCCCCCACTGGCGGAGCTCCGCGACCACCTGGTGGCCAGGCTGCCCGGCCTGCCACGGCTGACCTGCCGGACGACCACCACATCGGGCCGGGCGTATCACGTGCCCAGCTCCCACTTCGACATCCGCGACCACCTCAGGGAGGAGGAGTTCCCCGCGGGAACCACGCTGGACGAGGTGCTCACCGCCCTCGCACGACTGCCCCTGCCCGCCGGCGGACCGCTGTGGTCCGTCCACCTGGTCCACGGCTACGCCCCCAAGGAGTACGCGGTGTGCTATCGCGTCCACCACAGCACCGAGGACGGGCTGGGCGCCGTGCACGTCGTCGGGGCCCTGTTCGGCGACGGGAGGGAACCGGAGCGGACGGGCCGCGACGAGCAGGGCCCGCTCTTCGGCGCGTGTCCCGACGAACTGCTCCGCGGCACGCTGAGCGTGGGCGCCGGTCTCCTGCGCGGACTGCTTCCCGTCCGGCGCTGGCCCCAGGCGCCCGAACCCCGCCCCGGCCACCTGGCCGTGTGCAGCACGAGCGCGACGCAGCGCGAACTCGGCCTGCTGGGGCAGCGGTTCGGGGGCACCTTCAACGACGCCTTCCTCATGGCACTCTGGGGCGCGCTCGCCACCTGGAGCGCCGCGGGGGAGAAGGGCGGGGTGCGGTCCGTCTTCCGCTCGTCGCCCGTGCCGGTCCGGATGCCGCTGAGCACCCGCCGCACGGGCGAGGAGGCGGCCCCCGGCAACCACCTCACCACGGCGGTCGTCGCACTCCCCGGCCAGGGGCTGCGCACCGACGCGGCGTTCGCGGAGCTCGTCGAGGGCACCCACCGGATGCGCTCGCGAGGCCTGCGGCCCGCGAGCAGGGCCCTGGTCGCCCTGCTGCCCGCGGCCCTGACCCGATGGACCGTAAGGCGCCTGCTCAGCCCCCGCTCGTCCCCGCTCTACGCCTCCAACTACAGCCAGCCGAACCTCCTGTCGTTCAAGGGCGACCCCGTGATCGACGCGATACCGCTCGGTGTGCTCCTGCCGGGCAACGCCCTCTCCGTGACGCTGCTCTCCTGCGGCTCCCGGGTCCGGGTGAGCTTCCTCTACGACCGCAGACTGCCCGGGGCCGACCGGCTCGCGGACCTGTGGCGCGAGGCGCTGGACACCCTGTCCGCGCCGGCCACGGCCCCGGCCGCCGCTCCCTTAACCGGCGTCTCCCCGCCGTCCACCCACCAGAAGGGTCCCTCATGCTGAGTCGGTCCGGTCCACGCGGAAACCCCGTCTGGACCCTGATCGTGACCGGGCTCGCGGTCTTCATGGCAGCGCTCGACAACCTCGTCGTGATCACCGCGCTCCCCGCCATCCGGGAGTCCCTCGGCACGAGCCTCCAGGACCTCGAATGGACGGTGAACGCCTACACCCTGACCTTCGCGGTCTTCCTCATGGCCGGCGCGGCGGCGGGCGACCGCTTCGGGCGCCGCCGGATGTTCCTGGTGGGCCTGGTCGTCTTCACCGCGGCATCCGCCGCCTGCGCCCTGTCCGACTCCTCCGGGCAACTGATCGTCGCCCGCGCCGTGCAGGGCTTCGGCGCCGCCATCGTGATGCCCCTGACGCTGACCCTGCTGACCGCCGCGGTGCCCAAGCGCAAGCGCGGCATGGCGCTGGGGATCTGGGGCGCGCTCAGCGGCCTCGCCGTCGCCCTCGGCCCGGTGATCGGCGGCACCGTCGTCGAGAAGATCTCCTGGCAGTGGATCTTCTGGATCAATGTGCCGATCGGCATCGTGGTGCTGCTGCTGGGCGCGTGGAAGCTCGCCGAGAGCAACCACCCCGAGAGCTCCCTGGACATCGGCGGCACCGTGCTGGTGATCCTCGGCATGTTCGGCGTGGTCTTCGCCCTGGTGCGCACCACCGACGACGGCTGGACCAGCGGCAAGGTGCTCGTCTCCCTGATCGGCGGGGTGGTGCTGCTCATCGCCTTCGTGTTCTGGGAGGCGCGCACCCGCCACCCGGTGCTGCCGCTGCGGCTGTTCCGCAACCGCGCGTTCAGCGCCGTCAACGTCGCCAGCCTGATGATGTTCGCCGCGATGTTCGGCCTCGTGTTCCTGCTGACCCAGTTCATGCAGAACATCCAGGGCTTCTCGCCGCTGGGGGCCGGCGTGCGGATGCTGCCCTGGACGGCCATGCCCGTCGTGGTCGCCCCGATCGCCGCCCTGCTCACCGCGCGGATCGGCAACCGCCTCGTGGTCGCCCTGGGCCTGCTGGCCGAGGCCGTCGCGCTCGGCTGGCTCGCCTCCGTGGTCGGCACGCACACCGCCTACTCCGACGAGGTGCCGGGCCTGGTGCTCGGCGGGATCGGCCTCGGGCTGTTCTTCGCGCCCGTGGCCGAGATGGCGATGAACATCGTCGCCCCGCGCGACCAGGGCATCGCCTCCGGGGCCAACAACACCTTCCGTGAGCTCGGCGGTGTCTTCGGAGTCGCCGTCCTCACCTCGGTCTTCACCGCGCAGGGCGGATACGGCACGCCGCAGCGGTTCGTGGACGGCCTCGTCCCGGCCTCCTGGGTGGGAGCGGGCTTCGCGGCACTGGGCTGCCTCGCGATCCTCGCGGCACCCCGCCGCTCGCGGGGCAAGCACGTCGCGGCGGCGGGCGGGGCGCAGGACGCGGGGCAGCCCCGGGACGGCGACCTCCTGGAGAGCCCTCGCTGAGACCGGCAGTACGGAAAAGCACCACCGGTTCTTCGGCAACCAGCCGGAAACCAGTACGACTTGGGGGACGTACATGTACGACGTGATTGTGGTGGGTGCGCGGGTCGGTGGCGCCTCCACGGCGATGCTGCTCGCGAAAGCCGGCTACAAGGTCCTGCTCCTCGACCGCGCCACCTTCCCCGGCGGGAAGGCCGCGGCCACCAACCTGGTCCACCCGCCGGGCATCCTCAGACTGAAGAACTGGGGCCTGCTCGACGAACTGACCGCCACCGGCTGCCCGCCCATCCACGAGTACGGCCTCAAGAGCGGCCCGGCGCAGCTGATGGCCCGCCTGCCCGCCGTCGACGGCGTGGGCGAGGCGTACTCCCCGGACCGCGCCGAACTCGACCGCATCCTGCTGGAAGCGGCGATCGCGGCCGGTGCGGAGTTCCGCGAGGGGTTCTCCCTCCGCGAACTCCTCAAGGACGAGGACGGCACCGTCACCGGCGTGCGCGGCGAGTCCGGGGAGCGCGTCACGGCGGTCGAGCACGCCCGCCTCGTGGTGGGCGCCGACGGCTCCAACTCCACCGTCGCCCGCCTCGTCGGCGCCGAGAAGTACGCCACCAAGCCCGTCCTCAACAAGAGCCACTGGTCCTACTGGGAGGGCATCCCGCACGACGGGAAGGTCCGCACCTACCGCCACGCGGGCAAGCACACCTTCACCTGGCCGACGCACGACGGCCTGACCATCGTCGGAGTGGCCCTGCCCGTCGGCGACTTCAAGGCGGGCAGCGAGGAGGAGCGCGACCGCACGGTCGTCTCCGCGTTCGCCGAGGTCGACCCCGAGCGGGCCCAGCTGCTGCGCGAGACCAAGCGGGCCGACAAGTGGCTGACGGGCGCGGTCCCCAACTTCCTGCGCCGCTCGCACGGGCCCGGCTGGGCGCTCGTCGGCGACGCCGGGTACACCCGCGACCCGATCACCGCCTCCGGCATCACCTACGGGCTGCGCGGCGCCGAACTCCTCGCCGAGGCCATCGACTCCGGCCTGTCGGGGCGCACCCCGCTGCCGGACGCGCTCGCCCGCTACGAGCGGCAACGCGACGAGATGGTGACCGGGCACTACCGCTACACCTGCGACCACGCGGTGATCTCCAACCACACGCGGGAGGAGATCGCCTTCATCCGGGCCATGAGCCGCAGCCCCACACACGGGCGCGACATGGTCGGGATGTTCGCCACCGTCGTCGATCCCGCGCGGTTCTACTCGGCGCGCAACATCCACGCCCTCCTGGACCACCTGGAACCGGGCCCCGGCCCCGGCTGGAAGCTGCGGTTCGTGCAGTGGCTGGCCCGCGGCCTGCCGCGGCACGTCCCACCTGCGGTGCGGTTCGCCGACCGCCTGATAGCCGAAAACCTCGGCCCGATGGGCGACTACCTCGTGGCTGCGCCGCGGCGGTAGGTGGCTTGGCTCTTCCCTTGTTCCCTGCAACCGGGGGCCGCGCCCCCGGGCCCCCTGACGCGGCTACGCCGCGTGTCCTCGGCCACTTCCCCCGGACTCCGCCCGGAGGCGCCCCCAACGGACTGAACTGCGGCCATGTGCAGCACATCGAGCCCGTCCGGCAACTGAGGACACCGCGCGCAGCGCGGTCCCGGGGTACGGGGCGAAGCCCCGTGAAAGACGACGAACCACCCGCACCAACACAAGCAACGGAGACATCGGCATGGCACAGAACACCGCACTCCTCTTCCCCGGCCAGGGCGGCTTCGACAGCGCGGCGCTCCGCTCGGCCAAGGAGAGCTACCCCCGGATCCGGCGAGTATTCGAGCAGATCGACGCGGAGACGCAGAACCTCTTCGCGCGGCGGATCACGGATACCCTGTTCGGCCAGGAGAAGGCGGACCTCGGCGAGCTGCTCGCCGACGACCCGTGGGTCTCGCAGGTGGCCATCTACGCCGCCGGCCTCGCCGCGTACGAGACCCTCGCCGCCCACGGCGTCGAGCCGGACGTCCTCGCGGGCCACAGCCTCGGTGAGATCACCGCCCTCGTGGCCGCGGGCGCGTTCTCGGTCGAGGACGGCGTGCGCATCGTCGCGCAGCGCGTGGCGGTCATCCAGCGGCAGCAGGGCATAGACGGCCGCATGGTGGCCCTCACCGCCGGCGCCGACCGGGTCCGCCTGCTGCTGGACCTGGTGGACGAGCCGCTGCTGGCCGTCGCCACCGAGAACCACGACGAGCAGACCGTGGTGAGCGGCCCGGACAAGGTCCTGGACCGTGTCACGGCCATCGCCCGGCAGCTGGGCATCAACGCCATCGAGATCGACGCGCCCTTCCCCTTCCACACCCCCGCCCTGGCCCCGGCCGTCCCGGAGTTCGCCGCGTACGTCCGCAAGCTGGACCAGCACCCGCTGCGCCGCCCGGTCTACTCGCCGATCCTCCAGCGCTACTACGAGCCCGACGACGCCCTGGCCGACCTGCTGGCGGAGCACTTCGTCAAGCCGGTCCGGTTCGCGACCGCGGTGCGCCACCTCCAGGAGTCCGGGGTCACCACCTTCGTGGAGACGGGCGGCCGCCCCGCGCTGACCAAGCTCGTCACCCGGCTCACCCCGGACTCCGGCGTGCGCGCGCTAGCGACGCTCGCCCTCGACGGCGGCGGCCGCCTCGCCCTCGACGCCACCCTGGACGTCCTGCGGGAGGCGGGCCTCGCGCACGCCGCCGGAGCCCCCACCCTCGGCGGGCTGCTGGCCCCCGCGGTGCCCTCCGACGTCTTCGAGGCGTACTGGGCCCGCCACGGAGACGACGTCCTGGCCTACGTCCGCGACGAACTCACCGCCTTCCAGCGGGAGAACGCCCCCGCCGCCGCTCCTGCCGCGAGCGCCGCGTCCAAGGCAGACGCCCCCGCCTCGCCCGCCGCGACCGCCGGTCCGGACCGCGACGAGGTCTTCGCCGCCCTGCGCACCCTCTACGCCGAGGCACTGGAGTACCCGGAAGAGGTCTTCGAGGGCGGCGTGCAACTGGAGGCCGAGCTGGGCGTCGACTCCGTCAAGCAGGTCGAGCTGCTCTCCCGCGTCTCCGAGCGCTACGGCCTGCCGCCGCGCGAGTCCGGCTTCCGCCTCTCCAACTACAACACGATGGACACGATCGCCGACTTCGTGCTCGCCGAGCTGAGCGGCGCCCGCGAGCACGCCGGCGCGGCCTGACCGCTCCACGGCCCACTGCCCCGCTCGTTTCCTCGCTACATGAAGGACATGGCTCCATGAAAGACCTCACCGGCAAGGTGGCCCTGGTCACCGGCGGGTCGAAGGGGATCGGGAAGGCGATCGCGCGGGAACTCGCCGCGCGCGGTGCCGACATCGTCCTCAACTACTTCCACTCGCACGACCAGGCCAAGCAGACCCGCGACGAACTCGCCGCGGACGGCGTCCGGGTCGACCTCGTCCGTGCCTCGGTGGCGCGGCAGGAGCAGGTCGACCGGATGTTCGCGGAGATCGACCGGCTGCACGGCCGCCTCGACATCCTGATCAACAACGCGGCCGACGGCGCCCTGCTGCCGTCCGAGGAGACCACCGACGCGCACCTCGACAAGGCCCTGGACACCAATCTCAAGGGCGGACTGCGCTGCGCGCGGGCCGCGGCACCGCTGATGGGCCGGTCGGGCGGCGGCTCCATCGTCACGGTCTCCGCGCTGGGCGGCTCCCAGATGGTGATGGCCAACTACCTCGCCTGCGCCCCGGCGAAGGCCGCGGCCGAGGCCGCCTCCCGCTACCTCGCGGTCGAGCTGGCGCCGCTGAACATCCGGGTCAACACGGCCTCCGCCGCCATGCTGAGCAGCGCGGTGGCGGACAAGTTCCCCCGGGCCGCGGAGATGCAGGAGGTCATCGCGCGGGCCACGCCGCTGGGCAGGCTCGGCACCCCGGAGGAGTTCGCCTCCGTCGTCGCCTTCCTCGCCTCCGACGACTCCCGGTGGATCACCGGCCAGGTCATCCTGGCCGACGGCGGCCTCACCCTCGGCGCGGCCCTGCTCTCCCCGCCCGCACTCGCGGAGACGGAGGCCGAGCCCGAGGCCAAGACAGAGGTCGTGGCCCAGCCCCAGCCCGAGCCCGAGCCCGAGGACGGTGACGACGCGATCGCCATCGTCGGCATGGGCATGGCCGTCGCCGGGGCCAACAGCCCCGAGGAGTTCTGGAAGCTGCGGATGACGGGGGACGAGCTCTTCGTCAAGGTCCCCCAGGACCGCTGGCAGCACGAGAGCTTCCACTCGCCCGACCTCGCGGCCGAGGACAAGGCCTACGCCGACCACTGCGTCTTCATCACCGGCTTCACCCCCGCCGAGGGCGCCCTGGACGGCATGCCCGGCGGCGCCGACCAGCAGGAGCTCACCACGCAGTGGCTGCGCCACAGCCTGGTGCAGGCGCTCGACGGGGTCAGCCACAGCCCCACCGACAGCGCCTCCTTCGTCGTCGGCTACACCCCCGACGGCAGCCAGCACCTGGAGGAGGCCGGCGTCCTGCAGAGCCTGACCCGGCTCACCCACGGCATCGTCGACGGCCTCGACGTGCCGGCGGGGGAGCGGGAGGGCCTGCGCGACGACATCGACGAGGCGCTCGCCCGCCGCTACCGGCGCGGCGGGCAGGACCCCGCGCGCTTCCTGCCGCACCGGGTCGGCGAGCTGGCCATGGAGGGCATCCTCCCGCCGTCCACCGAGCTCCACATGGTCGACACCGCGTGCTCGTCGTCCCTCTACGCCATCGACATCGCCGCCAAGGGCCTGCTGATGGGCAAGCAGGACATCGCCGTCTGCGGTGGGGCGTTCGCCCTCGCGCCGCGCGGCACGGTGCTCTTCTCCAAGCTCCAGGGGCTCTCCAAGAGCGGCAAGGTGCACGCCCTGGACGAGAGCGCCGACGGCGTCATCTTCGCCGACGGCGCCGCCCTCGTCGTCCTCAAGCGGCTGAGCAAGGCGCGCCGCGACGGCGACCGTGTCCTCGGCGTGCTGCGTGCCTTCGGCTCGTCCTCGGACGGCAAGGGCAAGGCGATCTACGCCCCGAACTCCGACGGTCAGAGCCTCGCCGTGCTGCGCGCGCTGGAGGACGGCGAGGTCGAGGGCGACGACGTGCAGTGGATCAACGCGCACGCGACCGGCACGCCCGCCGGTGACCTCGCCGAGTTCACCACTCTGCGCGAGCACTTCGGCACCTCCCGGCCCACCGTCGTCACCTCCAACAAGTCCCTGATCGGGCACACCGGTTGGGCGGCCGGCGTGGTGTCGCTCATCGAGAACCTGAAGGGCCTGGAGGAGCACACCATCCCCGGGCAGTTCCGCTTCAGCAGCCCCCGCGCCGACTTCCGGCTCGACGAGACCGAGCTGGAGGTGACCTCCGAGCCGCGGCAGTGGCCGGAGAGCGCCGAGCGGCCCCGGCTCGCGGCCGTCTCCGGCTTCGGCTTCGGCGGCACCAACGCCCACCTGATCGTCTCCGAACCCCTGCCGCCCGCCGAGGTGGCGGAGACCCCCGTCACCAGGACCCCGGACACCGAGAGCCGGGTCGCCGTCGTCGGCTGGTCGGCCCACCTGCCCGGCCTCGACGGGCGCGACGAGGTCGCGAACTGGCTGTCCGGCGGCCGCAGGCCGCTCGACAGCTTCGGCGCCGACTACCCGCCGCCGCCCTTCAGCAAGGTCCGCCTCCCCCCGAAGACGATCCGCGCCCTCGACCGCTGCCAGCTGATGATCCTGGAGTGCGCGCACCAGCTCCGCGACCAGATGCCCGGCTTCTGGGGTGAGCAGGCCGCCAAGACCGGTGTCTTCGTCGGGCACATGGGCCCCACTCGGGCCGCGATGCTCTACGCCAACCGCTGCTACCTCGACGACGTCGAGCGGGCGCTGGCCGACTCGCCGCTGGCCGGCTCGGACGCCGTGCCGCGGATCCTCGACCGGCTGCGCGAGCAGGTGCGTTCGATGATCCCGGAGTCCAACGAGGACTCGTTCCCCGGGCAGATGCCCAACATCATCTCGGCCCGCGTGGCGAACTACTTCGACCTCCACGGCCCCAACATGACGATGGACTCCGGCTTCGCCTCCGCCCTGTCGTCCATCACCTCCGCCAGCCGCTACCTGCGCACCGGCGAACTGGACTTCGCGCTGGCGGGCGGCATCAACGGCAACAGCCTGCCCGAATACCGGTCCCTGATCGGCGAGCTCCTGCCGGAGCGCGCGACCGAACTGGCCGAAGGCGGCTTCCTGTTCGCCCTCACCACCGAGGAGCGCGCCGAGCGTGCCGGCCTGCCGGTCCTCGCGTACGTCGACGAGGCGTTCGGCGGCACCGAGGCGCACCGCGACACCCTGCTCTGCGGCTCCTCCGCGCCCGAGAACGCCCGCTATCTGGGCGCGGCCGGGGGACTGGCCGTCCTCAAGGCGCTGCACGGTCCCGCGGGCACCGTCGTCCTCTCCTGCGAGGAGGGCGAGCACGCCGAGGGAGGCGTCGGGGCCAGGCTCCGGCTGACCGTCCCCGGCGCCCCCGCCGAGGCCGCCGCGACCGGCTCCGCCCCGGCGGAGGGCACCGGCACGGCCACCGGCACGCTCCCCGAGGGCTTCCTCTCGCAGGACCACACGGAGGCCGGGACACCGCTGCGGGTCCGCCGCCACGTGCCCGTCCTGGAGGCGGCGCCGCACGTGACCGTACGGGAGGCGATCCCGTTCCTCGCGGACGGCACGGCCGTCGTCACCGACGCGCCCGCCCTCCTCGCCCGCGCCGCGGGCCCCGGCACCGGGCTCACGGTCCTGTCGACCACCCCGCTCGACGCCCCGCGCCCCGGCTGGCACCACCTGCCGGAGGTCACGCCGGAGGCCGTACGCGAGGCCCTGGCGAGCTCCGGGAAGCCGGTCACCCGGCTGCGGGTGTTCAGCGACCTGAGCCGCGCCGTGGCCCCCGGACAGGCGCTCACCGAGGGCTCCCCGGCGCTCCTCGCCCTGCACAGCGCCGCCTATCTGGCGGTGCAGCACGCCTACGAGGACCTGTCGGGACCCGGCTCCTCCCTCGTCGTCCTCCTCCAGGGCGCGGTGACGGACGGCACCCCGCACCCCTTCTCCGGCCTGTTCACGGGCCTGCTGAAGACCGCGGGCCTGGAGCTCCCGGACGCCACCGGCTTCGCCCTGCTGACCTCGGTCACCGACGCCGGCGAGGCCGTGGAGCGCGTGGAGGCGGAGAGCCGGGCGCGGCGGGACTTCCCCGTCGTGGTCGACGCCGACGGCGTCCGCCAGGTGTACCGCCTCAAGGACGAGCCCGACGGCCTGGAGGCGGACACCCCGGCGGTCCTCGGCCGCGACTCCGTGGTCGTCGTCGCGGGCGGCGCCCGGGGCATCACCGCCGAGGTACTCAAGGCGGTCGCGGAGCAGTTCCGCCCGCGGATCTATGTGTTCGGCAGCAACGCCCTCGACGCGTACCCGCCCTCGGTCTACGCCGGGAGCGACGAGGAGTTCGCGGCGGGCCGCAAGGCGTTCATCTCCGCCGAGCTCGCCAAGCGCGGCGGCCGGACGGTCGCGGGCATCAACAGGGAATTCGACCGCATGGTCAACGCCCGCACCGCCCGGCAGAACCTCGACGCGATGGCCGCCCACAGCGGCGCGGACCGTGTCACCTATCTGACCTGCGACATGCGCGACAGCGCCGAGGTCGGCGAGGCGATCGGCCGCGTCCTCGCCGAGCAGGGCCGCATCGACCTGCTCGTCAACGCCGCCGGGCTCCAGCGCTCCGCGCTCATCAGGGACAAGGACTTCGCGGAGTTCACCTCCATCCGCGACCTGAAGGTCGAGTCCTACCTCAACCTGAAGCACGCGCTGCGCTCCGCACCGCCCCGCCTGTGGTGCAACTTCGGTTCCCTGCTCGGCTACTTCGGGCAGCTCGGGGAGGCGGACTACGCCTCGGCCAACGACTTCCTGGGCAGCGCCTCCACCTACGCGGCGGCCACCACGGACCACGCCGAGGTCACCATCGGCTGGACCCTGTGGGCCAGCGTCGGCATGGGCGCCAACGAGCTGACGAAGGCGTACTACGAACGGGCCGGCTCCTACAGCAACATGCCGGTCCCCGAAGGCGTCCACCACTTCGTGCGGGAACTGCACGCCCCCGTGCGACGGCCCTCCGTCGTGCACCTGGGCGAGGCCGAGCGCGCCACGGTGGAGACCTTCTACCCCGGCTACCTCACGGGCCGCGACCCCGGCTTCTTCCTGCGCCGCGTGGTCGAGTCCGACGCGAAGTCCGCGGTGTTCGAGTGCCGCTTCGACCTGGAGACCGACGGCTATCTGGAGCACCACACCGTGCGCGGCGAACCGACGCTGCCCGGCACCTTCGTCACCGAGCTCGCGGCGGAGGCCGCCCGGCACCTGGTGCCCGGCAAGCACGTCATCGCCTTCGAGGACCTGCGGTTCGAGCACTTCCTGCGCGTCTACCGCGACCTCCCGGCCCGGCCCAAGCGCATCAAGGCCGAGATCATGGGGGAACAGGGCGACGCCACCGTCGTGCAGGTGCTGGTGACCGAGGACGTGGTGGCGCCGACCGGTGCCGTCCTGATCGCGGACCGGGTGCACTTCGCGGCCCGCGTCCTGCTCGCCGACGCCTTCCCGGCCGCGCCCCGGTGGGAGCACTGGGACACCGCCGACGACACCCCGGTGCCCGACCCGTACCACCAGCCCGGCTCGCCCGTGAAGCTGACCGGACCCTTCGTCTCCACCGCCGACACCCGCATCCACCCCCAGGGCAAGCGCGGGCGCTACGCCCTGGCGCTCCCGGAGGACGACCCCGCGTGGGCGCGCTTCACCGTCCCGTGCGTCCTGCTGGACGGCCTGGCGCGGGTCGGGGTGCTCGACCTCGTCGACGGCCACCTCGTGCCCGTCGCGGCACCGCTGGCGATCCGCCGCATCGACCTCTACGAAGAGGCCAACGACCACGTCCTGTCCACCGGCGAGGACCGCATCGACCTCTACGCCACACCGCCCGGCTTCGACCTGGCCGCCGACCGCGTCGACAACCGCTTCGTCGCGACCCGGCCCGACGGCCGCATGCTCCTCCAGATGAAGGACCTCCAGGCGACCTTGATCGGCTACGTCGACGCCCGCACGGGCGAGGCCGTCGCCCTCGACGCACCTGACCGGAAAGGGACATGACCATGGAGTCCCCACAGACGACGGCCGGGCCCGCGGCAGGTGACACGGCGGTCCAGCCGATGACCCGCATGGTGTGGCAGCTCACCAACCTGCCGCAGCCGTCCGGCGATCCCGCACTGCTCACGGGGATGCGCGTGCTGCTCCTCGCGGACGAAGAGGGGGAGGGAGCAGGGACAGCCACCGCAGTCGAGCGGGCCCTGACCGAGCGCGGCGCCCTCGTACGCCGGCGGGCGCCGGGCGGCCCCGTGGACGCGATCGTCGACCTCACCGTGGGCCGCGCCCCCGGCACCGAAGAGCCCGCGGAGGCATGGCGGGAGCCGCTGCTGCGCACCGTCGGCGCCCTGCGCGAGCACTACGACGACTGGGCCCAGGAGACCTCGGCGAGCCGCCTGTTCTACCTCGCCGTCACCTACCTCGGCGGCGGGATGGGCCACCACCCGCAGGACGACCTCGCGCAGCCGCTCGGCGGCATCTGGGCGGGCCTGGCGAAGACGCTGCACCGGGAGTTCCCCAACTGCAACGCCCGCGTCGTCGACATCGCGCTGTCCGCGGCGGACGAACTGCCCGGCATCGTCGCCGCCGAGCTGGGCAGGCCGGGCGAGCTGGAGGTCGGCCACCGCGACGGGCAGCGCCTGACGCTGACGCCCTCCGCCCGCCCGGCCGGCGAGCCCGTCGTCGAACTCGGCCCCGACGACAGCGTGCTGATCTCCGGCGGCGGCCGGGGCATCGGCTGGGAGCTGGCCCGTACCCTCGCCGAACGCCACGGCCTGCGGGTCGTGGTGACCGGCCGGGAGCCCTTCCCCACCGGCGACGAGCCGTGGTCCGGCATGGACGAGGCCGAGCTGAAGGTCTACGAGAAGCAGGTGTGGGCCGACAACCGCGGCCGCCCGCCGGCGGGGACGCGTCGGGACATCGCCCGTATCCGCCGCCTGTGGGAGCTCGCGGCCAACGTCACCGGCGCCCGTGCGCGCGGGCTGCGCGTGGACTACGCCCGGTGCGACTTCACCGACCGCGACCAGGTCCGCGAGCTCGTCGCCCGCGAGGGTGCCGCGCTGACCGGTGTCGTGCACAACGCCGGGGTGGACACCGCGGCGCGGCTGCCCAAGAAGACGGACGACGAGGTCCTCGCGACCGTCCGCACGAAGATCGAGGGCTTCGCCAACCTCTTCGGCGAACTCCGCGGCCACCCGCTGAAGTTCTTCTGCAACGTGGGCTCCCTCACCGGGCGACTGGGCGGCATGGTCGGCCAGCTGGAGTACGCGGCGGCCAACGAGGGGCTGGCGCGCCTGGGCCGCTGGGCGAGTCGCCGGGCCGGCTTCCCCGTGATGACGCTCGCCTGGCCGACCTGGGACCGCATCGGCCTGATCGCCAACTTCTCGGCGACGCTGCGCTACATGGCGGCCATCGATGTCACCGACGGCCTCGCCAAGTGGCAGGCGGAGCTGCGCGCCGGGTCCGAGGGCGAGGTCACCTTCGTGGGCCCGCTGGGCGCGGCGATCGACCCGGGCCAGGCCATCGGCTACCCCATCGTGCCCGACCTGCCCGGCTTCACCGACACCTTCCCGAAGATCTACCACCTGGGGGAGGTCGTCACCTACCGGCCGCACAGCCGGATGGTCTCGCGCGTGACCTTCGACCGCGAACGGGCGCCCGTCCTGATGGACTTCCTCATGGACGGCGTCGAGGCGGTGCCGGTGAGCCTGCTGCTGGAGAGCGCGGTCCGGGGCGCCGAGTGGATCGTCCCGGAGGACTTCCCCGCGCTGCGCGTCGACTGCCTTGAAGAGATCGTCGTGCCACTGGAGCTGCTGCGCCTGGACGGTCCGACCACCGTCTGGGAGCGGGAGATCACCGGCACCCGCGAGGGGCGCACCTGGGTCGTCGACGTGTCTTTCCGGCGGCCGGACGACGGGCCGGACGGGCCGCGGGCGAGCCTGCGGGTCGTCTACGAGCCGGGGGACGCGCGCTCGCCCGCGCCACCGCGGCCGGACGTCGCACGGACGACCACGTGGAGCTCGGGGCCGCCGATGCTGCGCTGGCGCTCGTCGGTGGTCCCGGCCGCCGCCTGGACCCACGGCCCCGACGGCCGCTGGTCCGCGGAGGTGCGGCCGTGCGCCTCCAACGACCTCTGGGCGACGCCCAGCGTGCCGCGCACGGCGCTGGCGGTCTCCGTCCTGGAGAACGTCGTGCGGCTGTGCGCGAAGGCGCGGGCGGGCCTTTCCGTCGCCGTCGACCCCTTGGTCGTCGGCCGCGTCACCCTGCATTCCGAGGAGCAGGGGAATTCCGTGGTCGAGGGCGATCCGGCGCTGGGTGTGTGGCGCGCGAAAAGCGTGGTGTCGGGGCTGCCCGTGCTCACGGTCTCGGGTTTTCCCGGGCCGCTCGGAAACGGTTGACAGAATTACCGGGCGATGTCACCGTCATGGCATTGCGGAGTCGTCGCCGTATGCCCATGAAATACCGTCTGAATATGTCGAGAGAAATCGGAGCGGTTGATATGTCGACGTTGCAGCAGAACAAGGCCGTGTTGGAGCGCTACTACGAGGAGTGCCTCAACAAGGGAAACCTCGACGTCATCTACGAGGGCGCCGGTGACGACCACATCAGCCACGGCACCGCGCCCAACGGCAAGGAGGGCGTCGAGCACCTCAAGGAGTGGGTGCGGCTCCAGCGCGCGTCCTTCCCCGACCTCGAGGTCGTGGTGGACGACTGGATCCTGGAGGGCGAGAAGGTCGTCAGCCGGTTCACCGCCGGCGGCACCCACACCGGCGAGCCCTACGAGGGCGTGCCGGCCATCGGCCGGGAGTTCTCCGTGAGCGGGATCGTCATCGACGAGTTCCGCGACGGGATCATCGTGGAGAGCTGGTTCTCGCTGGACGGCCTGGAGCTGGCCAAGCAGCTCGGCGCCCTGGGCTGACCGCGCCCGGCCCCGGCACCGCGCGGTGCCGGGGCCGGCGGGGCCCGCTCGTCAGCCCTGCCGGACGGCGCGCGCGTCCGCGTCCGTGATGGGCGCGGCGTGCGCCTCGGCGTTCCCGGAGGCGGCGATGGCGTCCAGGGCGCGCTGGAGGACGACGGTGTCCTCCAGGGTGTGGATCTCGGCGATCCGGCCCCACTTCAGATAGAGGAACTGGGTCATGACGTTGTCGTAGCGGGTGCCGTCCGGGAGCGGGCCGCCGATCTTCACCCGGGTGGCCACCTTGGTCAGCCAGGGCCAGCCGGAGATGACGATCTCCAGCGGCTCGAAACGGGCCTCCGGGATGAGCCGGAAGACCCGCTGCCACCACAGGCTCATGGCCTCGCGGGTGTGCCGCTCGCCGGACAGCGCGTGCTCCCCGTAGAAGACATAAGTGAATTCCGGGGCCAGCGTGTCCACCATGGACTGCCAGTCCCCGGAGTCGATCTGAGCAAAGGCTTTACGTAGTTTCGCGGCAACGATTCGGTGATACATGCGGATCCTTCCCCGGGTCCTTCGGAATATGTTTTCGGAAACCCTGAATGCCGCCCTGCGGTGCCCTCATTGATACCACGAGAACCCTTGCGGGAACACACCTCGCAGTGGGGTGCGAGAAAAGGCGGGAGAGTGTGATGACGTCTCCGATTCCGGTGCTGATCACCGGCTGTTCATCGGGTATCGGCCGGGCCGCGGCGCGCCGGCTGCACCGCGCCGGAATGGTCGTGTACGCCACCGCCCGCAGGCCCGAGACCCTGGCCGAGCTCACCGCCGAGGGCATCCGGACGCTGGCGCTCGACGTCACCGACGAGGAGAGCATGCGCGCCGCCGTCGGCCTCGTCGAAGCGGAGTACGGCGCGGTCGGGGCCCTGATCAACAGCGCGGGCTTCGCCGTCTCCGGGGTCGTCGAGGAGGTCGGCATCGAGGACATGCGCCGGCAGTTCGAGACCAACGTCTTCGGACTGGCCCGCCTCAGCCAGCTGGTCCTCCCCGGCATGCGCGCGGCGGGCACCGGCACCATCGTCAACGTCTCGTCCATCTTCGGCCGTTACGCGGTCCCCGGCGGCGGCCTCTACCAGGCGTCCAAGCACGCGGTCGAGGCGCTCAGCGACGCCCTGCGCCTGGAGGTCGCCGACTTCGGCGTCCGCGTGGTGCTGATCGAGCCGGGCCCGGTCCGCACCACCGACTTCGGCGCGACGTACGTGGCGAACTTCCGTCCCGTCAGCGAGGCCTACGCGGACTTCCGTCGCCGCACCGCCGAATACTTCGACGCCATCTACACCGGCAGCCGCCGCACGCTGGCCGGCACCTTCACCATCCAGGCCGACGACGTGGCCCGCGCGATCGAACGCGCCGTCCGCAGCAGCCGCCCGCGCGCCCGGTACCCCGTCGGCCTCCTCGCCCACAGCACCCTCGCGCTGCGGCGGCTGGCACCGGACGCCGTCTTCGACAACCTCTTCGTGCGGCGCGCCTTCCCCGTGCCGAGGAAGAGCACCCGGCCGATCCCGCCCCGGCCCGTACGGACCGCCATGAAGCGTAAGGACGCCCGATGACCGCCACCACCGCCTTGCCCACCGTCACCGCGACCGCCCCCGGCCCCAAGGGCGTGCCCGTGCTGGGCAGCCTCGGCTCCTGGCGCCGCAACACCGCCGAGTTCCTGCTGGGCCTCCAGCGCGACCACGGCGAGGTCGTGCGCATGCGCCTCGGCCCCATGACGGTCCATCAGGTCACGAGCCCCGAAGCGGTGCGCCGCGTGCTGGTGGAGAACAACGGCAACTATGTGCGCGGCCCGCTCTACGAGCAGTTCGGCGTCGTCATGGGCAAGGGACTGCTCACCACCGACGGCGAGTTCTGGCGCGGCCACCGCCGCGCCGTCCAGCCGGTGTTCCTCAAGAACGCCGTCCCCGACATCATCCCCAACATCGCCCGCGCCACCACCGAGATGCTCGACGAGTGGGAGGGCAAGGCCGCCCGCGGCGAGCCCGTGGACCTGATGACCGAGATGCTCAGGCTCACCCTCGTCACCCTCAGCCGCTCGCTGTTCGCCTACGACATCAAGCCGTCGTCCCGCGTGCTGAAGCTCATCGTCGACGACGTCGTCGAGGTCATGTTCCGGCGCGGCACGGCCTCCGAGATGCTGCCCTCCTGGGTGCCCACCGACCGGCAGCGGAAGATCGCCCGCATCCACCGGGTCTTCGACCGGATCGTCGCCGACGTCCGCGCGGGCTACGCGCGCACCGGCGAGGGCCCGCTGATCTCCCTGATGGAGCAGGCCGAGGACCCCACCACCGGCAGGCCCTGGACGGACCGGCAGATCCGCGACGAGCTCCTCACCGTCTACCTCGCGGGCCACGAGACCACCGCCGTCTCGCTCTTCTGGACCCTGATCGCCATCGCCGAGCACCCCCACATCCAGGAAGAGGTCGACGGCGAGATCGGCCGCGTACTCGGCGGCACGCTCCCGGACGCCCGGAGCGCCGAGGAGCTGACGTACACCAGGATGGTGGTGGACGAGAGCCTGCGGATGCACCCGCCCATCTGGATCTTCCCGCGCGCCGCCGTCGGCCCGGACACGCTCGACGGCTACGGCATCGAGGCGGGCTCCTCGATCCTGCTCTCGCCGCTGGTGTCGCACCACAACCCCCGCCACTGGGACAACCCGATGGCCTTCGACCCCCAGCGCTTCACCCCCCAGGCCGTCAAGGAGCGGCCGCGCATGGCCTACTTCCCCTTCGGGGCGGGGCCGCGGCAGTGCGTCGGCAACTTCATGGCCCTGCTCGAACTGCGCACCATCGTCGCGATGATCAACCAGCGCTTCCGGATCAGCCGCATCCCGGGCGACTCCCTCCAGTACGGCTCCCCGGTCATCTCCCTGCGCCCGCTGCGCGACGTCCTGGTCCACGTGCGCTCACGCGACGTGCGGGCTTCGCCGTCGACGGCGGCGGCCACCGGACCGTTGACCTGCCCGGTCAGGCACGGGGAGGGCTGAGCCGGAGGCTTTGTTCCCCAGCCCCGCCCCTTCCCGGACTGGGGGAGACCCCCAGACCCCCGACCACGCTTCGCGCGGTGTCCTCAAACGCCGGACGGGCTGGATGGTGCGGACCGTAGCCAGTGAATTCAGCCTGTCCGGCGTTTGAGGACGCGCCCGCTGGGGGCACCTCCCAGCGGTAGCCGGGGGAGCTCCCGCCGCAGGCGGCAACGGACCGGTGGCCGGGGGCTGGGGCACGCGCCCCAGTTTCGGGAAGGGGCGGGGCTGGGGAAAAGTCAACGGCCCCGCACAAACGTCCGCAGCAGCCCCGGGAAGCGGTACACCCCCAGCCCCGGCGCGTCCAGCACTCCCGCATCGACCAGCCCTTCCAGAAGCTCCTCCGCCTCCCGCACCCCCACCCCCAGACACGCCGCCGCCGACGCCGGCGAGATGTCGGCCGCGTCCGGCCCCGCGAGCAGCCGCAGCGCCCGCGCGTGCTCCGCGTCGAGCCGGTCGCAGTCCGCCGCGAACGCCGAGTCCAGCGCCGTGCCGCCGCACCTCAGCTCCGTGAAGAGGCGGCGCTCGTCGGCCAGCCGGTCCGCCAGGTGCGCCACCGTCCACACGGGCCGCTCCATCAGCCGGGCCGCCGCGCTGCGCAGCGCCAGCGGAAGCCGCCCGCACAGCTCCGCGAGCCGCGCCCAGTCGCCGTCGGGCGCCGACCGCCGCTCCCGGCCCGAGGCCAGGACGAGCAGCTCCCGGGCGTCGGCGGGGGAGAGCACGTCGAGGGGCACGTGGTCGGTGACCAGCGGCATCGGCAGCGGCCGCCGGGCCGTGGCGATCACCCCGGCCGTGGGCGCCCCCGGCAGCAGGGGCGACAGCTGCGCCGACGAGACCACCCCCTCCAGGACCACCAGGACCCGCCTGCCGGCCAGCACCGAACGGAACGCGGCGGCCCGCGCCTCCAGCCCGTCCGGGACGTCGTCGGCACGCACCCCGCACGAGAGGAGGAACTGCCCGAGCACCGCGGCCGGTTCGGCGAGCGGCCCCTCCAGGCGCGCGTGGAGCTGGCCGTCGGGGAAGTGCTCCGCCACCCGGTGGGCCACGTCCAGGGCCAGTGCCGCCTTGCCCACCCCCGCCGTCCCGGACACCAGGCACACCGGCACGCTCCGCCGGTCGGGCGCGGTGAGCGCGGCGGCCATGGCGGCGGCGTGCGCGTCCCGGCCGGTGAGGTGCCGCAGGGCGGGCGGCAGTTGAGCCGGGCGCGTCCTGCCTTCGGGGGCGTACGAGGGGGCGGGGCGCGCGTCGTCGTCGCGCTCGCCGTCGAGGATGCGCCGGTGCAGCTCCCGCAGCTCCGCGCAGGGCTCGATACCCAGCTCCGAGACGAGCGCGCTGCGCGCCTCGGCGAACGCCCGGAGCGCGTCGGCCTGCCGGCCCGAGCGGTACAGCGCCCGCATCAGCAGGGCGTGGAGGTTCTCGCGCAGCGGGAACCGCGCGGCGGCGGCCGCGAGTTCGGAGGTCAGCGCGGCATGCCGGCCCAGCTCCAGCTCCAGGGCCCAGCGCTCCTCCATGACGCCGATGCGCTGCTCCTCCAGGGCCGTGCGGTTCTCCTGCGCCCAGGGGCCCGCGAGCCCGCTGAGCGGTTCGCCCCGCCACAGCGACAGGGCCCGTTCGAAGAGGGCGGACGCCCCGTGGAGGTCCCCCGTGCCGCGCCGCTCCCGCGCCTGCTCGACGGCGGCGGCGAAGGCGTGGACGTCGACACCGCCCTTGTCGATGTGGAGTTCGTAGCCGCCCCTCCCCGAGGTGAGGACGTGGGCGTGCGAGCGCGGGGTGCGCTCGGGCTCGAAGACCTTGCGGAGCCTGCTGGCGTAGGTGGACACCAGACCGGGCGCGCACCCCGGTGGACGTTCGCCGTACACGCCGTCGATGAGCCGGTCCCTCGGCACCGGCCCGCCCTGGGTGGCCAGCAGCGCGAGGACGGTGCGCTGCTGCGGCGTCCCCAGGTCTATCTCCGCCGGTCCGCGCCAGGCGCGGACCGGCCCGAGGAGGCTGATGCGCAGATCGGCACGGCCGCGTCCGTCGTCGAAGGAAAGCGCATGCGTCGGGGTCACTCGGACATTCACCATGGACCGGTCATATCCATGGCCGATCAACGGTCGATGAATGGACGGGTGTCTTATACAAACGACTGTTCACCGTAAGTGGCCGTCGGTGAGGTGTGCGGTCGCTGTGTGTGAGTACGCGGGCGGCCCGCTTCGTCTCCCTCACCCGGATTGGTGATTTCCCTCTGTATGGGGCGAGTTGGGAGTCGAAGGCGCTAATGTTCTCGACGGCGCCCCCGCGTGGGCGCCCCCCTTCAAGGAGGAGCCGACGAGGTTGTCGGGTTCGCGGAGGACCCGGACAGCGGGTTCCTCCGGAGCGGTCACCGGTCCATGGCCGCGCACCGAAAGGGGGGCGCCTGATGACGGGCCGCCACCGGAAGAAGCCTCTGCACGAGCGAATTGTCGCGGTGATCCGTGAATTCGTGAGGTGGATGCGACGGAAGTGACCGACCGTCCCTAGAAACATTAGGGACGCCCGGTCAGAATCTTCTGCTTCCGGGGCCCTCGTCGTGGATTGGACCGATCCGTGGCGGGGGCTGTAACCGTACGTGCGCCAGCAAAAATCACCGGACCGGAGCACGCACACCCCGCCGATCTCCCGGCCGGGCGGGCATCAGTTTAGCGCCCGCGCCCCAGGCGTGCACGGCTCACAGGGGTACATCTCTATGCGGTTTCCTCACCCAGCATCCGCTGGAGGAGGTCGCGCAGCACCGTGCGCTCCTGCGTCGACAGCCCGGCCAGCGGCTCGCGTGCGAAGTCCAGCGACTCGCGGAGCCGTGCGGCCGTGGCCGTGCCCTCGGGGGTGGCGGCGGCGAGCTTGACGCGCCGGTCGTCCGGGTCCGGGCGGCGCTCGGCCAGCCCGCGGGACTCCAGGCGGTCCACGATCCCGGTGACGTTGGACGGCTCGCACCGCAGCTGCTGGGCGATCCGCCGCATGGGCTGCGGCTCGCCGGCGAGCAGGGCCAGCACCTTCGCCTGGGCTCCGGTGAGGGAGTGCCGGGCGGCGGCCTCCTCGTACTCCGCGTGGTAGCGCGCCACGACGGTCGCGATGAGGTCGACCACTTCACGGGTCAGTGCATCAGAACGGGGGACCATGGCGTCCAGGTTACTCCGTTGCTTGACAACATGAAATATCGAGGAGCATGGTTGTTTCAGTTACTGAAACATTAGGAGGCCGTGCCCCATGTCCGCATCCCCCGCCACCGGTCGTGAATGGCATCTCGTCGCCCGCCCGCACGGCTGGCCGAAGCCCGAGGACTTCGCGCTGCGCGAGACCGAGATCACCGAGCCCGGCGAGGGCCAGATCCTGGTGCGCAACATCCACCTCTCCGTCGACCCGTACATGCGCGGCCGGATGAACGACGTGAAGTCCTACGTCCCGCCGTTCGAGCTGGACCGCCCCATGGACGGCGGCGCCGTCGGTGAGGTCGTCGCCTCCCGCTCCGACGCCTTCGCGCCCGGCGACCACGTCCTGCACGGCCTCGGCTGGCGCGAGTACGCGCTGCTGGACGCGGAGCACGCAGTGAAGGTCGACCCCGAGGTCGCCCCGCTCTCCACCTACCTCGGCGTGCTCGGCATGCCGGGCCTGACCGCCTACGCGGGCCTGACGGAGGTCGCCTCCTTCAAGGAGGGCGACGCCGTCTTCGTCTCCGGCGCCGCGGGCGCGGTCGGCGGCGAGGTCGGCCAGATCGCCAGGCTCAAGGGCGCCTCGCGCGTCATCGGCAGCGCCGGCTCGGACGAGAAGGTCCGGCTCCTGACCGAGGAGTACGGCTTCGACGCCGCCTTCAACTACAAGAAGGGCCCGGTCGCCGAGCAGCTCAAGGCCGCCGCCCCCGACGGCATCGACGTCTACTTCGACAACGTCGGCGGCGAGCACCTGGAGGCGGCCATCGGCTCCCTCAACCCGCACGGCCGGATCACCGTCTGCGGCATGATCGCGCAGTACAACGCCACCGAGCCGACCCCCGCCCCGCGCAACCTCGCGCTGGTCATCGGCAAGCGGCTGCGCATGCAGGGCATGCTGGTCAACGACCACCGCCACCTCCAGCAGCAGTTCGTCCAGGAGGTCGGCGCCTGGGTGCGCTCCGGCGAGCTCAAGTACCGCGAGACGGTCGTCAAGGGCATCGAGCACAACGTCGACGCGTTCCTCGGCATGCTGCGCGGCGAGAACACCGGCAAGATGATCGTCACCCTCGAGGACTGAGCCTCTTCCGCCCCGGCGTCGCGCCCGCCCCGCCGGGGCGGGCGCGTACGGCTCACTCCGTACTGTCCGGGTGCGAGCGCAGGCCCACCCCCAGGACGCCTTCCCAGTGTGTGAGTTCCTCGACCAGGGGCAGCGCGGAGCCCTTGCCCTCCAGGCTCAGGACGACGTCGGCCTCCTTGATCCTGCCCCGCTCGCGGTCGCCCCGCTCCTCGGCCTCGGCCTCGATGTGGACGTCGGTGACCCGGAAGCCCCGCTGGGTGCACAGCTCCAGCACATGCCCCAGCAGGCCCCTGCGCGTGCGGTACGAGAGGCGCAGCTCGACAGGTCCGACGTCGGCGGCGACCGACATCCGCCGCGTCATCACCGGATAGCCCCGCACGACGAGGAAGTGCACGACGGTCGCGGCGACGCCGAGCAGCGGCAGCCCGCCGCCGCAGGCCATGCCGACCGCGCAGGTCAGCCAGATCGTGGCCGCCGTGGTCAGGCCGCGCACGCCGTCGCGGCGGACGAAGATCAGCCCGCCGCCGATGAAACCGATCCCGGAGACGATCTGCGCGGCCACCCGGGACGGGTCGAGGCCCACGCCGGGGATCCCGGCCACGGCGTTGAAGCCGTGGATCGAGACCTCCATGAACAGCGCGCTGCCCACGCCGACGAGCGTGTGGGTGCGCAGCCCGGCGCTCTTCTGCTGTAACTCGCGCTCCAGTCCCACGAGCGAGGAGAGGAGCAGGGCTATGCCCAACTCCACGAATTGACGGACCCCTTGGCCGCTTCCTGTATCGAACAGGGGTGGTGCGGCGACGTACTCGGCTATTCGCATCCGTCAATTGTGGCCTGAAATCGCCGTTGAGTGCCCGGAGTTGTCGCCCCTTCTACCGTCCATGCCCGCGCAGTGGTTGAGTTCCGGCCCATGAGACCCAATGGGAAATCCTGGACGCTGCCGCTCGCCGCGCTGCTGGTGTGCGCGGCCGCCACGTCCCCCGCTCTGGCGGCCCCCTCCGCCGCCCCTCGCGCCACGGTCGAGGAGCGGCGGCTCGCCGGTCCCGTACCGCGGGAGATCCTGCGTGACAGCGGGTTCGCGGAGGTGACCCCCGGTTTCGGCCGCGACCTGGCCGCCGCCCGTACGCCCGCGCAGGCCCGGAGCGTGGCGGTGCGCGACGGCCGGCGGCTGTGGCGGCGGGCCGTGGACCGGGCGCAGGGCCGGGGCCCGGCCGGGGGCCCGCTGAGCCGGGACGACGACCGGCCGCTGTACTGGGCGCGGCTGGGCATGACACGGACGCTCCGCGAGTGGAAGCCCGCCTTCCAACTGTCCGGAAAACAGCGCACGGACCTCATCGCCGCGGTGGAGCGGACCTCGCGCGGCCAGGACTCGGTCGAACTGCCGCCGGGCCGCGGCGTGAAGCGCGTACTGATCACCGGCTTCGACCCGTTCGGGCTGGACGACGACGCGCGGCGCTCCAACCCCTCCGGCGCGGCGGCCCTCGCGCTCGATGGCACGACGATCCGGACCGCCGCCGGCCCCGCGCGCGTCGAGGCGGTCGTCTTCCCCGTGCGCTGGGCGGACTTCGCGGACGGCATGGTCGAACGGACGCTCCTGCCGTACTTCCGGCCGGGGCCGCGGCGCGTGGACCTCTTCACCACCATCAGCCAGGGCAGGCCCGGCCGCTTCGACGTCGAGCGCACCAACGGCGCCTGGCGCGGCGGCTCCCCCGACAACGCCGATGTCTCCCGTACGGAGACGGTGCCCGTACCGCCGGGGGTACCCACCGTTCACCCGCAGCCGCAGTGGACGTCGACGACCCTGCCGTACGCGGCGCTCACGGCGGCCCGGACCGGCCCCTATCCGGTGTACGACCACACCGCCGTCACCGAGATCCCGGCGGGCGGCACGACCCCCGTCGACCGCCCCGACGGCCCGACCCCCGGCTCGACGGCCCGCGAGGGCGGCGGAGGCGACTACCTCTCCAACGAGATCGCCTACCGCGCGACGCTCCTCCGTGACGCGCTGCGGTTGCGGGTGCCGGGCGGGCATCTGCACACGCCTGTCCTGGAGTTCGGGCCGGGCAACACGGATCCGGCGACGGGGCGGGTGAGCGATCCGGTCTTCGTGCGGAACCGGGTGGCGATGGTGGGGCAGGTGCGGGGGTTGGTGGCGGTGGCGGTGGGACGAGCGGCGGGGTAGCCGGGGGGCGGGCGGCGCCTGCGGCGGGCTTGTTCGCCAGCCCCGCCCCTTCCCGGCTGCGTCTGATCTGCGGCTCCGCCGCGTGGGGGCTCCGCCCCAGCCCCTTCATCTGCGGGTTCGTTGGCGCCTGCGGCGCTTGTTCCCCAGCCCCGCCCCTTCCCGAAACTGGGGCGCGTGCCCCAGACCCCCGGCCACCGGTCCGTTGCCGCCTGCGGCGGGGGCGCCCTGCGGGCGCGTCCTCAAACTCCCCCAGCTACCGCTGGGAGGTGCCCCCAACGGGCTGAATTTCGCGCACCCGGCGGAAAAGAAAAGGACGGCGCGCCCGGCGGAAAAGAAAGGAACGGCGCACCCGGCGGAAGAGGAAGGCGCCACCGGCCGTGAACTTGCTCTCCGGCGGAGGGGGTGGGGCCGGAGGGTGGGGTTCTGGAACGCGGTGCGTTGTCACGGCACTCAATGCGGATCAGGGTGCCCGCACCGCGTTCCAGGTCCTCAGCCCGGAGGTCACACCCCCGGTCCAGCCACAAACCCAGCCCGGCCGGCGATTGAGGCCACCCCACTCCAGCCACAAACAACCCGCACCCAACGGAAAACACACCCCTCACAGCGTAAGCAAAAGCTTGCCCGTAGACCGCCGCCCCTGTAGATCGTCATGGGCCCGCCCCGCCTCCTCCAACCCGTACCGCCCGCCGACAGAGACATCGACCGTCCCGTCGCGCAACCACGCGAACAACTCCGAAGAGCGAGCGAGGAGTTCAGCCGGATCCGTCGCGTGGTCGTTGAGCGTGGGGCGGGTGAGGAAGAGCGAGCCGTGGGCGGCGAGCAGGCGGGGGTCGAAGCCGGGCACGGCGCCCGAGGACTCGCCGAAGAGGACGAAGGTGCCCCGAGGCCGGAGGGACTTCAGGCCCGCTTCGAACGTGTCGCGGCCCACGCCGTCGTAGACGACGTCGACACCACGGCCGCCGGTCATCTCCCGCACCCGGGCGGCGATGTCGGTGCCGTCGGCGGTGACCAGGGTCTGCCACGCCCCCAGCCGCCGGGCGGCCGCGGCCTTCTCCGGTGTGGAGGCGGTGGCGACGACCCGGACGCCGTGCCGGGTGAGCACTTGGGTCAGCAGTCGGCCGACGCCTCCGGCGGCCGCGTGCACCAGCGCGGTGTCGCCTTCGCGCGCGGGGTGGGTGGAGGTGGTGAGGTAGTGGGCGGTCAGGCCCTGGAGCAGCAGCGCGGCCGCGGACTCGTCCGTGATGTCCACGGGCAGCGGGACGGCGGCCCGCGCGGGCACCACGACCTGTTCGGCGTAGCTGCCGGGGGCCGCGCACCAGGCGATGCGGTCGCCGGGCGCGAGGGAGGTCACGCCTTTGCCCACGGCCGTCACCGTGCCCGCGCCCTCGGACCCGGGGGTGAAGGGCGGGGCGGACTTCGCGCGGCCCTCGCGCTCGTGGATGTCCTTGAAGTTGACGCCGATGGCCGAGGGGCGGGCCACCACCTCGCCGGGCCCGGGGGCGGGGTCGGGCAGTGTGGCGACGCTGAGGACCTCGGGGCCTCCGTACTGGGTGACGACGATTGCGCGCATGGTTCCTTCCCGGGTGGGGCGAGAGGCGAGGGGCGGGCGGTCGGGGGAGATCAGGGGAGGCCAGGGGAGGTCAGGAGCGGTCGGCCGTGCGGGAGGGCAGGGCCGCGGGTACGGCCACGACGGCGAGCAGGAAGCCGAGGGCGACGACGCCGAGGCAGATCCGTAGCCCCGCCGGCCCGGGCGAGCTTTCGAGCAGGACGCCGAAGAGGGCGATCGCCACCGCTCCGCCGACCTGGCGCAGGGCGTTGAGCGCGCCGGAGGCGAGGCCCGAGCGGTCGGCGGGCAGCGCGCCGAGGACCACGGCGGGCAGGCTCGGCCCCATCAGCCCCGCGCCGAGCCCGAGCAGGGCGCTGCCGCCGAAGAAGACCCACCAGTTGAGGTGCCCGCCGAGGGGCAGCAGCGCGCAGGCGCCGGCCGCGGCGGCGATCGCGCCGCCGATCAGCAGCGGGCGCGGGCCGGTGCGGGTGACCGCGCGGGCCAGGACGAAGGAGGCGAAGGCCCACAGCGTGGCGAAGGGCACGAAGGCGAGGCCCGCGCCGAGGGCGTCGAGTCCCCAGGCGTTCTGGAGTCGCAGGGAGAGCGCGAACTGCGCGCCGTAGGCACCGAACTGGAACATCGCGCCGATGGCCAGGCCGCAGGCGAACCGCGGCCGGACGAGCAGGTCCAGGGGCAGTACGGGGGCCTTCACGCGGCGCTCGACCGCGACGAACGCCACCGCGGCGCAGAGGGTGACCGCCAGCAGCACCCAGGTGACGGCGTTGTCCCAGCCCAGGGCGCCGCCCTCGATGAGCGCGCCGATGCCGCAGCCGACGACCGCGACGACCAGCGTCTGTCCGGCCGGGTCCAGGGCCGCCTCCCGGGTGGCGGAGGCCGGCACCTGAACCCTGGTCAGCCACCAGGCGAGCAGTCCGACGGGCACGTTGATCAGGAAGACCCAGCGCCAGCCGAAGGCCGTGGTCAGCACTCCGCCGAGCACGGGGCCGAAGACGAGGGCGAGGGAGCTGACCCCGCCCCAGATGGTGAGGGCCTTGGCCCGCAGGGCGGGGTCGGGGTACATCCGGGCGATCACCGCGAGGGAGGCGGGCAGGAGTCCGCCGGCGGTGACGCCCTGGAGCACCCGGGCGACGACGAGGAAGTCGAGTCCCGGGCTGACCGCGCACGCCGCGGAGGTCACCACGAAGCCCAGCAAGGAGACCTCGAACACCCGCCGGGCGCCCCAGCGGTCGCTGATCGCGCCACCGCTGAGCAGGAAGGCGGCCAGGGTGATGGTGTAGCCGTTGAGGATCCACTCCAGCCCGGCCAGGCTTCCGGCGAGGTCGTTCCTGATGGCGGGCAGTGCGACGTTGAGGGCGCTGCTGTCCATCAGGACCATGAAGAAGCCCAGGCAGACGGCGAAGAGGGCGAGCGCGCCGACGGGAGGGGCCGCGGTTTTCGGTGGTGAGTGGCCGGTGGCCATGTCCTGGGGGGACAGCGAACGGCCGGGCATGGCACACCACCGAGCTTCCTGGGACGTCTAAAGTGTTTGGCGGAGGTCGATCACTGTGAATGTAAGACCTGAGTCGAACACTTCGTCAACCCCCTTGGCCGGTACACCGGGTGGGGTCAAGCCACCGGACGAGGGGTACGGGGCGTCGCGCCGGGCCCGGAATCTCTCGCATGCCGATCCCGCCGACGTGACCCTCGGTGACGCGCTCGCGGCCCTGGCCGATCCGGTGCGGCGCACCATCGTGCGCGAGCTGGCCGGTGAGACCGACTGGTCACGGGCCTGCGGCACGTTCGAGCTGCCCGTCACCAAGGCGACGCGCAGTCACCACTTCGCGGTGCTGCGTCAGGCGGGCGTGGTCGAGCAGCGGGACGTGGGCTCGCGCCGCCTGAACAGGCTGCGCAAGCCGGAGTTCGACGTCGTCTTCCCCGGTCTGCTGGACCTGGTCCTGCGCGAGGGGATCACCGACGACCTGTGAGTCGCGCGGCGGGCGGGGGCGGCCGCTCTACGGGAGGCCGTGCGGGACGTGGGTCCTGTACGCGTCGTGCGGGTACGTCCCGGAATGCCGCCCGGTCCGCAGGACCCCGTGCAGCAGGATCTGCAGGAGGGACTCCAGTTCCGCGTGCAGGCACACCCCCGTGCCCCCGGCCTGTGCCCAGCGGTAGAGCACACCCAGATAGGCGTCGCGGACGACGTTGCTCACCTGCGGTGGCGAGAGCGCGGCGTCGAGCTCGCCGTACGCGACCCCGGCCTCGACGACCTCGGAGAAGACCTCGCACGCGTACGGCTCCTCGAGGACCGGCCGCCCGGCCTTGGCCCAGGCCATGAGCATGGCGATGGCCGTCTCGCGCTCCTCCTCGTTGATGTCGGCGAGCGCGGTCATGCACCGCCGCAGCCGCTCCTCGGTGCGCTCGTATCCGGGCGGCGTCGAGGCGTCCAGGCGCTCCCGGAGCAGGGCGCGGCGCTGCTGGCCCCACTCGCCGATCAGGTCTTCCTTGCGGTGGAAGTAGTTGAAGAACGTCCCGCGGGCCACGTCGGCGAGCTCGGCTATCTCGTCGATGGAGGTGTGGTCGTAGCCCTGCTCCGCGAACAGGGTGAGCGCCGAGGAGTACAGCCGCTGGCGGACCTTCTGCTTGTTGCGCTCCCGCCGGCCCGGGGGACGCACGAGTCCGCAGGAGATGTTCTCCATCGTCATTCTCCGTTCAGGAGGGCGGAGTCCGCCCTGGATGGCCCCACGGACGCGTGGTCGGTGCGGGCCGGGGCCGCGGGCACACCATAGGGCGCCGGTGACGCGCGGGTACCCCGCGAGGCGGACCAGGATGGAAAAACTTATATCAGAGGCCAACTCTGCGTCACAGTGCCGCTTCGGACCGTTGATGTCCGGTCGGCCGGGGCTCGGCCGGGGCTCGGCCGGGGCTCGGACGGGGGTCTGCCGGGCTCGCCGCCCGCGGGCGTGGGCGCCGGCTCCGGCCGACGTGCCGGAAGGCGGCCGCGGGCGGCGTCGGCGGACCCTCCGGACGGTCCGCGGAATTCGGCTGGAAAACGCCCCTCGGTGGGCGAAGGGTGTCGCGCTCGTGTGACGCGGATATCCGCACCGATCCGACTCGATCGCCCCGCCGCATTCGGCCGTCGGTCGACGTCGAAGGGCGGGCGTTGAATTCCTTCTTGCTTCACGTGTCGCCTGAATCGGAATGCGTTGACGGGAATCCGCCCTGCGGTCCTTCGGGGCGCATTCCGCAGAAGAGGGTCCCGGAATGAAAACGGCGGGGAAGGTGTCGCTGTGCTGTGGAGTCGCGCGCCCCGCGGCTCCCCGGCCGCCTCATTCGCATTGCCGACCGGAACTTCTCTGGATTCGCCGGCCATTTCCGCCCGGGAGCTCGCGGTCCATGTCGGTCGCAGTGTCCGTCTGTGCGGTGGCGAATTGGTTGCCGAAGCGAATGCAAAGATGGACCCGAGGGCAAGTTCAGACTTCAACTCCTGGGATCCAAGGGAAGGTTGAGGTCTGTTATGCGGGGCTCTGTCCGGTGATCGAAGGAAATTTCCATGCATGGTGCACACTTTTTGCGAACCCTTGACAGGGGTAAATGCTGACCCGAGTCCAAGATTGTTCTAGCGTCGGCATGTGTTCTGTCGCCGCACAACTGGGGGGTGTGTTCCAGTGGAGGGCATACGTGAGGCCGAAACGGCCGACCGTGAGTCGTGGTCCGAACAGCGTCGGCGCGTCGGTCTGCTGACCGACCGGGAAGCCCAAGTGTTCCTGCTGTTAGGGGCCGGTTATTCGAACCGCAGCATTTCCGGGCGGCTCCGGGTGACCGAAGGTACGGTCAAGGCGCACGTCGCGCAGATTCTCGGCAAGCTCCGCGTCGAGTCCCGGCTCCAGGCCGGCCTGGTCTCGTACGCGCATCAGCTCTTCAACGAAAGACCAATAGCCGCGGGTGAGGCCGTCCGATAGAAATCTTCTGGGCGGCGGCCGGACGTTCCGCCCCGGCTCCCGCCGCGAGGACGGGGGGCGGGGTGCCAGCCATGCTCCGCGACGTCGATACCCGCGGCCGCCGCCCCTGTCCGCTCTCCGGAAGGCGCCGGGGAGCCGTTCCAGGAAGCCGAGGAACGACAGGCCCGGATCGATCCAGGAGAACCTGTGTCCGTTACCGATGCCCATCCGCGACAGGCGGGCCCGGCCGCCGCCGCGGTCCCCGACCCGAGGGAGACCATGCGGAGCCTGCCAGGGCTCCTCCAGTCGCCGCTCACCGTCCTCACCGGCAAACCCCTGGCCGGACAGGCCCCGTTCGGCTGGTCGCCGACCTTCCACCTGGCCGCCGCGGTCGCCGCGATGATCGTCGGAGCGGCCGTCGGCGCGACCGGGTGGGCGCTGGGGTCCTGGTACCTGTTCCTGCTGCTGCCCGGCTGGGCCGTCACCCTGCACGGCATGCGCAACCTGCGCATGATGGTCTACCACCAGTGCTCGCACAAGAACATGTACCGCAAGCGCAAGCTCGACGCCGTCATCGGCCGGGCGACCTCAAGCCTGCTGGTCATCCAGAACTTCGAGCGGTACAGCCGTGAGCACGTCAGCGACCACCACGCCGCCCACCACATGACCCTGCGCGACCCCACGGTGCAGGCGTTCCTCGTCAGCCTGGACCTGCACCCGGGCATGACGCGGCGGCAGATGTGGCGCCGTGTCCTGGCGAAGCTCGTGTCGCCGCGCTTCCACTTCGCCTTCGCGTACTCCCGGACCCGCTCCTTCTGGAACAAGTCCGCCACCAGCGAGAAGGTCACCTCGGTGGTGCTGTACGGCGCCCTCGCCGCCGCCACGATCGCCACCGGGACGTGGGACGCCCTGCTCGTCGTCTGGTTCATCCCGCTGATCCCGCTGTTCCAGGTCAGCAACACCCTGCGCCTGTGCGTCAAGCACACCTTCCCGCCGGTCGGCATCGAAGTCCGCCGCGGCCGGGACTACTTCGCCTCCCTGACCAACGCCATCTTCATCGGCGAACCCGCCCCCGACCCGGCCCTCCCCGCGGGGCGGCGCGCCGCGGCCTGGGTCCGCTGGGCCCTGCGCATGGCGTTCGTCCACGCGCCCTCGCGCTATCTGGTCCTCACCGGGGACACCGTCGTCCACGACTACCACCACCGCGCCCCCTCCAGCCGCGACTGGGCGGACTACCTCTTCGCCCGGCAGCGGGACGTCGACGCGGGCCACCCCGGCTGGCCCGCCTACCACGAGGTGTGGGGCCTGGTCCCGGCGATCAGCTACGTCTTCGACTCCCTCGCGGCCGCCGACGCCGAGGAGTACGACGTCACCCGGCTGCGCTCGGTCAGCAAGCGCGAGCTCTTCGCCGCCTTCGACGACTGACCCCGCCCGGCCCGCCGGCGCGCCCCACCCCCACGGAACCGTCACGCATCCGAAGGAGCAGCTCCCCCATGTCGCACAGCGAACGCCGCCTCGTCATCCTCGGAGTCGCGGCCAGCGACAGTCACGCCGTCGCCAACCACCTCATCGCCCACGCCCTGCGCGGGCTCGGCTTCGAGGTCGAGAACCTCGGGACGTGCACGCCCGTCGAGGAGTTCGCCGAGGCGTGCGAGCGGCACCCCGAGGCAGAGGCCGTCATCATCGGCAGCCTCAACGGCCACGTCCACGAGGATCTCCGCGACCTGCCCGCCGCGCGCGAGGCGGGCCGCATCACCTGCCCCGTCATCGTCGGCGGCAACCTCTCCGTCGGCAGCAAGAAGGACCCCAAGGACCTGGAGCGCCTGCACGCCCTGGGTGTGGACCGCATCCTGCGCGACCCCGGGCAACTGCTCTCCGCGCTCGACGAGTTGCGCGCGGTCCGGGCCGCGGAGCGGCAGCGCCTGCTCGTGGCGTCATGACCAAGGTCAGCTATCTGCCGGGGCGCTCCGGGAGCCCCGGCGCGGAGGCGTTGCCGCCCCTCGCGGAGTCCGTCGACTACATCACCTCCCTCGGCAAGCCCACCGCCGCCCGCGTCCTCATGGACGCCCGCGACGCGGGCCGGGTCGCCATCCAGCCGCGCTGCGGCGTCGGCGGCCACGAGGAGATGAAGGCCCTCCTGCGGGAACTGGAGGACCAGGCGGCCCCCGACATCCTCACCCTCACCATCGACTCGCACACCCGCCTCAAACGCTTCGAACAGGCCCTGCGCTCCCTCAACCGGGCGCCCGCCGACCTCAACGGCTACCCCCTGGTCAGCCACGGCTACCAGCGCGGCAGGGACATGAACGAGTCCGTCGCGGCCCCGCTGGAGATCCGCCACGGCTCGCCCGACGCCCGCATCCTCTTCGACGTCGCCGTCGCCTCGGGCATCACCTCCTTCGAGGGCGGCGGAGTCTCCTACAACCTGCCGTACTCCAAGGCCGTCCCGCTGGAGGAGTCCCTCGCCGCGTGGCAGGCCGTCGACGAGGTGTGCGGCGAACTCGCGGACCTCGGCCTGGTCATCGACCGCGAGCTCTTCGGCACGCTCACCGCCGTGCTCGTCCCGCCCTCGATCAGCCTCGCGATCAGCGTCCTCGAAGCGGTCCTCGCCGCGCGCGCGGGGGTGCGCTGCATCTCCGTCTCGTACCCCCAGAGCGGACACCTCGTCCAGGACGTCGCCGCCCTGCGCGCGATCCCCGCGCTCGCCCGCACCTACCTGCCCCCCGGGGTGGAAGTGCACGCCGTGCTCCACGAGTTCATGGGGGTCTTCCCCAAGAAGCGCGGCAACGCGGAGGACCTGATCTTCTACGGCGCGCTCGTCGCCAGGCTGGGCGGCGCGTCCAAGCTCATCACCAAGACCTACCAGGAAGCCTTCGGTATCCCCGACACCCGCGCGAACGTCGAAGGGCTGCGGCTGGCCGACCGGGCCAACTCGCCGCTCCTGGGCTTCATCACCGTCGACGAGGAACGCGTCGCCGACGAGCTCGCCTGGATACTCGCCGAGGTCGCCGACATCGTCGAACCCGTGCTCGCCGCCACCGACACGACGGCCGCGGTCGTCGACGCCTTCGCGGCCGGGCGCCTCGACATCCCCTTCAGCGCCAGCCGCTACGCCAAGTCGGAGATCATCCCCAAGCGCGACGCCGAGGGAGCCATCCGCTATCTGTCCACGGGCTCCCTCCCGTTCGGCGACCGCACCCGGCGGCGCAACAGCGACCTCCTCAAGGGCGCCGACAGCGCGGGCCCCGTCATCGGCTCCCTGCTGACCGGCCTCACCGAGGACATCAACTACTTCCCCGCCCTCTTCCGGGAGGCGAAGGGCGAGGAATCCGATTGACCGCTCCCGCCCCCGACCGCCACGGCGGCGGCACCCGGACCTTCCCCCGCCGAACCCCACCGGCCTTCACCTTTTGCTTCAGCTAGGAGAGCTCGTATGTCAACGGAAGCAGAACCCCTGCGCATCTGCATCGTCGGTGCCGGGCCGAGGGGGACCGTGGCGCTGGAGCGGATCTGCGCCAACGCCCCGGAACTCGTGGGCGGTACGCCGGTCGAGGTGCACGTCGTCGACCCCCACCCGGCCGGCGGCGGCCGGGTGTGGCAGACCGGCCAGTCACGCCGGCTGCTGATGAACACCGTCTCCGGCGACGTGACCGTCTTCCCCGACGCCACCGTCACGTGCGAGGGCCCGCTGACGTCCGGGCCCACGCAGTACCAGTGGGCCCGCATGGTCGCCGAGGGCGAGGTGACCGGGGTGACCGGGGTGACGAAGGCCGAGTGCGCGGTGATGGAACCGTGGTCGTACGCCTCCCGGGCGCTCCAAGGGGAGTACCTCGGCTGGGCGTTCGCCCGCATCGCGCGCGACGCGCCCGCCGGGGTCCGCGTCCACGTGCACCGCACCCGGGCGACGTCGGTCACCGAGACCCCGGACGGCACGCAGCAGGTGTCGCTGGACGGCCAGGACCTCCCGCTGGAGGCCGACGCCGTGGTCCTCGCGCAGGGCCACTACGACGTCGCGCCGACGGAGAAGCAGGCCGGGCTCACCGCGTTCGCCTCCCGGCACGGCCTGCACTACGTACCGCCGAGCAGCCCGGCGGAGGCCGACCTGGCACCGGTCGGCCCCGGCCGCCCCGTGGTCCTGCGCGGACTCGGACTGAACTTCTACGACTACATGGCCCTGCTCACCGAAGGCAGGGGCGGCCGCTTCGCCCCGCGCGCCGACGGCGGGCTGACGTACGTGCCGAGCGGCGACGAGCCGGTCATCCACGCCGGATCGGGGCGCGGCGTGCCCTACCGCGCGCGGGCGGAGGTCCGCCAGGAGATCGTGCCCCGCTACCAGGCGACCTTCCTCTCGGCCGAGGAGATCGCCCGGCTCAGGGGCGGGGCGGGCACCGGCCGCACCGACTTCATGCGTGACCTGTTCCCCCTCGTGTCGAAGGAGGTCGCCTGGAACTACTACCGGGTGCTCCTCCGGGAGGGCGACCCGGCCGGACACGCCCGGCTGCTCGTCGAGTACCCGCGCCACGCGTGGGGATCCCCGGAGATGGAGGCGCTCCTGAGCGAGCTGGTACCCGATCCGGAGCTGCGCTGGAACTGGGCGACGCTCGACCGCCCCGCGGGCGGACGGGAGTTCACCGGCTCCGCCGACTACCGCGAGTGGATACTCGGCGTCCTCGACGAGGACCTGCGGCACTCGGACCTGGGGCCGGCCACGAGCGCCGTCAAGGCGGCCGCCGCGGTCATGCGCGACCTGCGCGACGAGGTGCGGCAGGTGATCTCCCACCGGGGCCTGAGCGGTGCCTCCTACCGCGACCACATCGACCGCTGGTTCAGCGGGCTGAACAACTACGCCGCCAGCGGGCCGCCCGCCACGCGCGTCCGGCAGCTGCGTGCCCTGGTCGAGGCCGGGGTCGTCCAGCTGCTGGGCCCGGACATGCGGGTGAGGGCGGACGAGGAGTCGGGCGCCTTCGTCGTCGACTCGCCCCAGGTGCCGGGCGCGCCGCTGCGGGTGACCGCGCTCGTGGAGGCCCATCTGCCCCTGACCGACGTGCGCCGGGCCACCGACCCGCTGCTGGCGTCGCTGCTCTCCGCGGGAGGGTGCCGGGCCCACTTCATCCCCGACGCGACGGGACCCGGCTACGAGACGGGCGGGCTGGACGTCACCGATGTGACCTTCCAGGTCATCGACCACCACGGCACACCCCACCCGGCCCGCTTCTCCTACGGCCCCCCGGTGGAGTCGGTGCAGTGGGTCACCGCGATCGGCGCCCGTCCGCACGTCAACTCCCGGACGCTGCTCCAGGGCGACTCCATCGCCCGGTCCTGCCTCAAGCAGGGCATGAGCCGCCGCGCCACGGCCCCGGCCGGGCGGGACGCGGAGCTGACGGCGCCCGCGCGCTGACCGTACGGCGGAAGGAACGCGCACGGCGGAAGCGAGGGGGCGGGCCCGGGATGTCTCCCGGGCCCGCCCCCTCACCGCCGTTCACCCTTCGGCCGACACGGTCTCTTCGGCCGACACGGCCTCGTGGGCCTCGTGGACCGCCCTCATCAGCCCGATGCCCGCCGGGCCGCCGGCGTAGGCGGCGCAGTGCACGGCGACCTCGGCCATGTCCTCGACGGAACACCCGTTGCGCAGCGCCCCGCGGACGTAGAGACGCAGCTCTTCGGGACGGTTCAAGGTGGTGAGCAGCGCGAGGTTGAGGAGAGTGCGCGTCCGCCGGTCCAGCCCCTCGCGCGCCCAGACCGACCCCCAGTTGTGCGCGGTGATCAGGTCGAAGAGGGGCTTCGCCGGAGGCCAGTTGCTCAGCGCGGAGTTCACGTGCTCGTCGCCGAGCACTTCCCTGCGGATGCGGCTGCCCGTCGCGTACGGATCGGGTGTCTCGGCGGAGGTGGCGGGCATACGGATCCCCTTGTCCTGTGGGCGGTCACCCACGTTTCTACCCGCGGAGCAGGGGCGAGGGGTATCCGACTTTGGTGCAAGAACCGGTGCGGCGGCGGTCGGTCCCGCCGTCCGAGGCGCGGTACGAACGGCGGTATTCGGTGGGCGGGATGCCGACGCTGCGGGCGAAGTGGAGGCGGAGGTTGCCCGCGCCGCCCAGCCCGCACTGTTCGGCGATCCTGTCCATCGGCTGGTCGGTGGTCTCCAGCAACTCCTTGGCGCGGGCGACGCGCTGGGCCTGGAGCCACTGGAGCGGCGTGGTGCCGGTGGCCTGGTGGAAGCGCCGCACCAGCGTCCGTACGCTCGTGCCGGCCTGCCGGGCCAGGAGGGACGCGGTGAGGGGTTCGTGGAGGCGCTCGGTGGCCCAGTGCAGCAGCGGGGCGAGTCCGCTGTCGGTCTCCGTGGGCGGCACCGGCGTCTCGATGTACTGCGCCTGCCCGCCCGGCCGGTGGGCCGGGACGACCAGGTGCCGGGCGACGGAACCGGCCACCCGGGAGCCCAGGTCCCTGCGCAGCAGGTGCAGGCACAGGTCGATGCCCGCGGTACCGCCGGCGCTGGTGAGGATGTCCCCGTCGTCGATGTAGAGGACGGTGGGGTCGACCTCGACCCGCGGATAGCGCGCGGCCAGCAGCGGCGCGTGGTCCCAGTGCGTGGCGGCCCGCCGCCCGTCCAGCAGCCCGGCCGCCGCCAGCACGAAGGCGCCCGAGCACAGGGAGACGATCCGCGCGCCGCGGCCATGGGCCTCCCGGACCGCGTCCAGGAGCCGCGCGGGCGGGTCGCCGCGGACGTCGGCGCTGGCGGGCACGATGACGGTGTCCGCCTCGACGAGCTCCCGGTAGCCGTACGGGGTGTGCGTGGTGAACCACTGCCGCGCGGGGGCCGTGGCGGTCTCCGTGGGGTTGCAGAGCCGGAAGTCGTACCAAGGAGTGTGGAGATCGGGGCGTGGGGTGCCGAACACGCCGCAGGGCACGGCGAGTTCGAAGATCGGCATGCCGTCGGTCACCGCCACGGCCACGGAGCCGGGGCCGCCGGGCTGCTGGGTCATGGCAGTAATCTAACGGCTCATGGCAGATCTGCCACTCGAAGGGGCGGCCGTGGGCGCCGACAGTGGGAAGCGACCCTGTTCCGGCCGACGGAGAGACGACGGATACGTCCATGACCTCAACCCCCCGGACGGCGAAGGCGGATGCGGCCGCCCCCGCCCCGGCCCCCGCGGATCCCCGGCGCTGGCTGGTGCTGACCGTCGCGTCGGCCGCCCAGTTCCTCGCGATCCTCGACCTGTTCGCCGTCACCGTGGCCTTCCCCGCCCTGGAGAAGTCGTTCCCCACGGCCTCGCTCGCCTCCATGTCCTGGGTGCTCAACGGCTACACGATCGTGCTCGCCGCGCTCCTCGTGCCCGCCGGGCGGCTCGCGGACGAGACGAGCCGGAAGGCCAGCTTCCTTATCGGCATGGTCCTTTTCGGGCTGTCCTCGGTCGGCTGCGCCGTCGCCCCCGGCCTGACCGTGCTGGTCATCGCCCGCGTCGTGCAGGCGATCGCCGCCGCCGTCCTCGTGCCCACTTCTCTGGGGCTGGCCCTGCCGGCCTTCCCCGAGCACGAGCGCTCCACGGCCATCGGCATCTGGACGGCGGTCGCGGCCGTCGCCGCGGGCAGCGGACCGGTGCTGGGCGGCCTGCTGGTGGAGGTCGACTGGCGGTGGATCTTCATCATCAACGTCCCCGTCTGCGCCGTGGCCGTACTGGCCGGCGCGCGCCTGCTGCCCGACGTGGCCCGCAAGGCGGCACAGGGCCTGGACCTGCTCGGATCGGCGCTCATCCTCCTCGCGTCCGGCGCCCTGACGATGGCCTTCGTCGAGGCACCCGACTGGGGCTGGACCACGCCCGGCACCCTGGGCTGCTTCGCGGCCGCCGTGGTGCTGCTGCTTCTCTGCCTGCGCCACATCCGCCGCACCGCCGACCCGATCGTCAGCCCCACGCTGTTCGCGAGCCGGCTGTTCCGGGTCGGCGCCATCGGGATCTTCGTCTACTACCTGGCGTTCGCCTCGATGCTCTTCGAGGCCGCCCTCTTCCTGACCGGGCAGTGGCACTACTCGGTCCTGCGGGCGGGCCTGAGCATCGCGCCCACCCCGGTCACCGTGATGATCCTCTCCGCCCTCTCGGGAAAGATCATCCGTCGTGTCGGCGCCCGGACCTCGGCGGTGGCGGGCGGCGTGGTCTTCGCCGCGGGCTGTGTGTGGTGGCTGGCCGCGGCCGGCCCCTCGCCGCACTACGCGGCGGCCTATCTGCCGGGGGCGATCCTCGTCGGCGCGGGCAACGCCCTGATCCAGCCCGCCCTCTTCGGGGCGGCGAGCGTGCTCCCTGCCGAGCAGCTCTCGGTGGGCTCGGGCACGCTGATGATGTCCCGGCAGATCGGCTCGGCGCTGGGCGTCGCCCTGCTCACCGCGATCCTGGGCAGCTCGGCGCACCCGACGATGGACGCCTTCCGGCACGGCTGGACCTTCATGGTCGTCACCGCTCTGCTCGCCGCGGTGGCCGGCCTCCGCTACCGCGCGAACACTCCCGCCACGGCCTGAGGGCCCTCCCCGGATCCCGCCCGGTCCGCCTGCTTCCCCCGACAGGCGGACCGGGCGGTCCTCTGCCCGAAGTGGCTCCTCGAAGTGGCTCCTCGGAGTCGAAGTGGCCGCGCCTCAGCGCGACTTCGCCGTGGCCCGCACCCCGAAGTGCACGTACCGGCTGCCGTCCTCCAACGCGTAGAAGACCACCGGGATCCACCCGTCCTTCGCGCTGCGCCGCCCCGCGAAGACCGTCTTCGACGGTGTGTCCGAGACCGGTGTCAGATTCCAGACCAGAGGGTCGAACGTGCCCGCCAGACCGTCCGCCCCCTCGTACGTCAGCTGGAGGACGCCGTCGTCGGAGGGGCGGTCGGTGATGGTCATGAGGAAGCCCTCGCGCCTGTACGCGCCGGTGAACGGGGCCGTGTCCACCACCGGCGGCCGCGCGGGCGGGCCGAAGGCCGGCATGGTGACCCCGGCGAACTCGGCGGTCAGCTCGCGGCAGAGCGCCTCGAAGACCTTGGGCGCGGCGCCGCCGCCGTTGGTCAGGAGGGCGACGGCGAGGCCCTTCTCGGGGATGGCCCGCAGATAGGCGAGCTGCCCGAACGTACTGCCGTCGTGGCCGAAGCCGCGGGCGCCGTCCCACTCGAACAGGCCCCAGCCCAGGCCCCAGTGAGCGCCGAGGAACCACTGGTCGGGCATCTCGACCTCGCGGTGGAGCATGGCCGCCACGGCGGCGGGGGAGAGCACCCGCGTGCCGTCCGGCGCCGTGCCGCCGTCGATGAACAGCCGGGCGAACCGCACCACGTCGGCGGCGGTGGCGCTGATCCCGCCGTAGGGTCCGGCGGAGCGGGGCAGCATGTTCCACTGCGGGGTGGGGACGGGGTCCTCGCCGGGGTCGCCCATGTGCCCCATCGCGGCCCGGAAGCGCAGCACTTCCTCGGGCAGCGTCATCGTGCGGTCGAGTCCGAGCGGGGCGAGGAGCAGCTCCTTGAGCGCTTCGTCCCAGGTCCTGCCGGTGACGACCTCGATGATCCGGCCGAGGATGTTGTAGGCGGTGCCGGAGTACGACATGGTGGCGCCGGGCGGGTTGGTCATGCCGACGGTCCGCGCGCCCTCGACGTAGCGGGCCAGGCAGTCGTCGGCGCGGCCGGTGTCGTCGACGTAGTCGCCCTCGATGCCGCTGGTGTGGTTGAGCAGCTGGCGCGGCGTGACCGTACGGGACGCCTCCGCGTCGGCGACGGCGAAGCCGGGCAGGACGTCCGCGACGGGCGCGTCCAGGTCGAGCCTTCCGGTGTCGGCGAGCAGCACCGCGAGCGCGGCGGTGTAGCCCTTGCTGATCGAGCCGATCTGGAACACCGAGTCCGTGGTCGCCTCGACGCCGGTCCCGGTGTGCAGGATGCCGCTCGCCAGCTCGTGGATCTCCCCGTCGGCGAGCACGGCCAGGACGGCGCCCGGGATGCGGTGGGTGGCGAGCAGCTCGTCGAGCCGGGCCTGCCAGTGGCGGGCGTCGAAGCCCACGGGGCCGGCCACGCCCAGGGCGCGGTTCACGACGCGGTCGACCTCACGGTTGGTCCGGTCCATGAGCTTCGCCACCTCCTCGTCGACGAGCCTCGACACCTCCCGGTACACGTTCTTCACCTCCTCGTCCACGACCCTCGACACTTCCTGGTACACGTTCTCGGGCATGACGTCTCCCCCCAGAGGTGACTCGGTGCTGAATTCGGTTTGATGGATTCGGTGCTGGACCCGGTGCTGGATTCGGTGCCGCGGCCGGTGCTCAGCCGGCCTGGCGCGGCCGCCTGCCGACGAGCCCGGCCAGGGAGGCCATGGTCGTCCGCGGGGGCTGCCGGAGGTCGCGGTCGGGGTGGATCAGGCGGCCGCACAGGGAGCGGACGATGAGGCCGAGGACGAAGCCGTACGCGGTCACCATGCCGTGCCCGTTCTCCTGGGCGAACCACATGCCCAGGCCGAGCACGGGCGCGCCGATGGCGAGCAGCGTGTTCTTGCGCTCGCCGCCGCGCAGCAGGAGGGCCGCGGACAGCGTCGCGGCGAGGAAGTACGTCGCTCCCGAACTCCCGGCGAAGTTGCGGGGGTCGGTGCTGCCGCCGGTCTGCCCGAAGAGCGCGTCGATGTGCTCCGGCAGGAGGATGCCGGCGGCGAACAGGCCTACCGTCAGCGGGCCGCCCCAGAACCACTCCGCGAGGGCGGCGATGACGGCGAGGGTGGCGATGTTCCAGGCCCCGCCGAGGAGGCCGCCGTTCTGCATGAAGACCGAGGTGACGACGCGCCACCAGCCGGACCTGGCCGGGTCGCTGTCGAAGGTGTCCATCGCGCCCGACCAGCAGAGCTGGGTGACGACCCCGGCGAGCGCGATCCCGGTCAGCCCGACCGCGGTCCAGGGGATCCGGCGCCGGGCCACGGTGTCCTGCCCGACGAGGGCCAGACCTCCGTTGAGCATCAGAACCATCAGTGCCGCCGTGGTCACGTTGAACAGCAGTGCGCCCATCGCCACCAGCCCCCCTCGAACTCCGTGTGGATTGTGCTGGACACGACAGTAGCCGGGTCCACGGCAAGATTCAAACACTGTTTGAAAATTGCCGCTAGGGTGGCTCCCATGAAGCTGACCGCAGACCGGATCATCGACGCGGGCATGGCCGTGTTCGCCGAGTCCGGCTACCACGGGTTGTCCATGCGCCAGGTGGCGGAGCGCCTCGGCGCACACGCCGGAAGCCTCTACTACCACGTGCCCAGCAAGAGCGCGCTGCTCCGGCTGATGGCGGACCGGGTGGCCCGGCAGGCCTACGACGCGGGCAGCGCAGCGCTCGACGCACTGCCCGCACAGGCCGACTGGAAGGCCCGGGTCGAGGCCCAGGCGGTCACCCTCCGCCAGGGCCTCCGCCGGCACACGGGCGGCGCGATCATGTTCGCCGACAGCCCGAAGGTGCTCAGCGCCGGAGCGCTCTCACTGATGGAACGGCTGCTGCGCACGCTGGCCGACGCGGGCGTCCCCGGCGAACACCTCATCGTCGCGGCCGACACCCTGCTCAGCCACACCACCGGCTACGTCCTCCAGGAACAGAGCGATTCCCCCGCCACCGCCGTCACCCCGGAGGACGCGGCCGCCCTCCAGGAGCGCTTCCCCCTGACCGTGACCGCGGCGGCCGCCTACGACCAGGAGGAGAAGTTCACCCGCAGCGTACGCATGCTGTGCGCGGGCATCGAGACGCTGATCGCCCAGCCCGACGTCAGCCGGACGAGCCCCGCCGCAAGCGCCTGAGCGTCAGCCCCGCCAGCACCGCCACCGCGATCGGTACCGACACCAGCGTTTCCCACGGGATCAGTCCGGCCGTGGCCAGCACGCACAGGAAAGGGGCCGTCAGGAGGACGGGGGGAGGTGGCTGGGGGAGATCGAGGACACCGCCGCGCAGCGGTGGTGCGCACGACAATCACCCGCACCCGACCACAAGATCCGCCAGACAAGCCCCGGTGGAGGTGATATCGCATCCTCACGCGACGTGAGGTTCAAGCGCGGGGCTGGAGCCCGGCCGCTTCCTGGGTGACCCTGGATCCTCCGGTACCGTCCCGCCACGCGCCGCAGGAGGACCCGTGTCCGACGAACGTGACCGTGAGCTCGCCGTGGACGCCGCGCTCCGCGCGCTCGGGCTCGACGACAAGGCCCGGCTGCTCGCCGGGGACGGGATGTGGACGCTCCCCGCGCTGCCGGGCATCGGCCTGCGCGCGCTCGTCATGTCGGACGGGCCGGTCGGGGTGCGCGGCGTGCGGTGGAGCGCCGCGGATCCCTCGCTCGCGCTGCCCAGCCCCACCGCGCTCGCCGCCACCTGGGATCCCGGGCTCGCCCGCCGCGCGGGACGCGTGCTCGCGCAGGAGGCGCGGCGCAAGGGCGTGCACCTGCTTCTCGCGCCCACCGTCAACCTGCACCGGTCACCGCTCGGCGGGCGGCACTTCGAGGCGTACAGCGAGGACCCCTGCCTGACGGCGGCGATCGGCACCGGCTACGTCCGGGGCGTGCAGGACGGCGGTGTCGGCGCGACGCTGAAGCACTTCGTCGCCAACGACGCCGAGACCGAGCGCTTCACCGTCGACAACCGCGTCCCCGAACGCGCCCTGCGCGAGCTCTACCTGGCCCCCTTCGAGGCCATCGTCGAACGCGCCCGGCCCTGGGCCGTCATGGCCGCCTACAACCAGGTCAACGGCGTCACCATGACCGAACACCACCACCTCCAGAACGAAGTGCTGCGCGGGGAATGGGGCTTCGACGGCTGCACGGTCTCCGACTGGCTCGCCGCCCGCGACACCGTCGGGGCGATCCGCGGCGGCCTGGACATCGCCATGCCCGGACCGCGCACGGTCTACGGCCCCGCGCTGGCGGCGGCCGTGCGGGCGGGCGAGGTGCCGGAGGCGCTCGTGGACGCCGCCGCGCGCCGGGTGCTGCTGCTCGCGGCGCGCGCCGGTGTGCTCGACGGGGCACCGGCCGCCGTCACCCGGCCACCCGCGCCCCTCGACGGCGAGGCCCTCGCCCGGGAGATCGCGCGCGGCTCCTTCGTCCTCGTACGCAACGAGGCCGTGGGCAAGAGCCCCACGGAACGCGCCCTCCCCATCGACCCTGCCCGCACCCGCCGTCTCGCCCTCCTCGGTGGCGCCGCCCGGGACGCCCGGATCCTCGGCGGCGGTTCGGCGCAGGTCTGCCCCGCCCACGTCGTGTCGCCCCTCGACGGGCTGCGGGCCGCGCTCCCGGACGGCGTCCTCGCCTACGCCGTGGGCGCCGAGCCCGACGCCGAACTCGCGGTCGCGGGGGAGGGGTTCCGCCTCGCCGCCGTCTGCCGGGACGCCGCCGGCCGGGTCCTCGGGCGCGAGGAGATGGCGGACGGCGCCGTGCGGTGGGCCGGCGGTCTGCCGGACGGCGTGACGTACGCGGCCCTGCACACCGTCGAGGCCACCGGCACCTTCACCCCGCGCGCGAGCGGCCCGCACTCCTTCGGCACCAGGGGGACCGGCGGCTTCCGGCTCACCGTGGACGGGCGGGTCCTCTTCGACGGCACCGAGGCGGCGGGCCCGGACGCCGACCCCTTCGAGGCGTTCCTGGGCGCGCCCGTCACGCGGGGCGAGGTGTCCCTGGAGGAGGGGAAGCCGGTCGGCGTCAGCCTCGCGTACACCGTGACAAAACCCGCGAACGCCCCCATAGAGGCTGTGGCGTTCTCCCTCCTGCACCGCGAACCCCGGCGCGATCCGGACGCGTTGCTGGACGAGGCCGTGGCCGTCGCGGCGGGGGCCGACGCCGCGGTCGTGGTCGTCGCGACGACCGAGCGCGTCGAGAGCGAGGGCTTCGACCGCACCACCCTCGCCCTGCCCGGCCGCCAGGACGAGCTCGTCGCCAGGGTCGCCGCCGTCAACCCCCGTACCGTCGTCGTGGTGAATTCCGGCGCCCCGGTCGAATTGCCCTGGCGGGAGGAGGTCGCCGCCGTGCTGCTCGGCTGGTTCCCCGGCCAGGAGGCGGGCGCGGCCCTCGCGGACGTGCTCCTGGGCGCCGACGAACCGGGCGGCAGGCTCCCCACCACCTGGCCGGCCCGCCTCGCGGACGCCCCGGTGACGGAAGTTGACCCACGCGAGGGTGAACTTGCTTATGAGGAAGGTGTGTTCATCGGATACCGTGCCTGGGAGAAGGCGCGGGCGGTCCCGGCTTACGCCTTTGGCCATGGCTTGGGCTACACCGACTGGTCGTACGAGGCGCTGGACATCCGGAGCGAGGGTACGGATGCCCCGGTGGCCACGGTCCGCGTGCGCAACACCGGCACGCGGTTCGGCCGGGAGGTGGTCCAGGTCTACCTCGCCGCTCCTCGGGGCGGCGGGGTGGAGCGCCCGGCCCGTCGGCTGGCCGGTTTCGCCTCGCTGGAGGCGGAGCCGGGGCGGACTGCGGAGGCGGCCATCGCCCTGGACCCCCGCGCCTTCGACGTGTGGGACGAGACCGCGGCCGCCTGGCGGCGCCTCCCCGGCACGTACACCGCCGAGGCCGGCCGCGGCATCGCCGACCGCAGACTGACCGCCCCCGTAAGGGTCGGCGCCGGCTGACCGGCCTCGCCCCTCAGGCGCGGGTCACGCCGGGGGCCGCGGTGAAGTGATCGTGCGGTACGCCATGTCAGCCAGCTGCCGCTGACCGTCCTTGCTCGGGTGGAACCAGTCCCACTTGCTCAGCGCCTCGCCCGTGAAGTCGTAGTCGTGCACCGACCCGTCGAAGCGGCAGAGCGCGTCCCGGCGGCAGACGTCCGCGAGGACCGCGTTGTACTCCCCGACCCGCTTGTCGACCTGCTCGCGGCGATCGGCCGAGGCCGCGTCCACGTTGCCCGCGTCGCGCAGCATCGAGGGGCAGATGCCCAGGTTCCACACCGTCTTCGCATAGCCGTTGCCCCGCCCCTGGGACCACAGCCGCTTCAGGTCCGGGATGGCGGCGACGTACAGCTGGGACGTGGGCAGGGCGGTGCGCAGCTCCTTGACCGACCGTTCGAGGTCCGTACGGAAGGTGTCCACCGGCGTCATCTCGCCGACGTCGGCGCGGCACGCGTCGTTGGCGCCGAGCAGCACGGTGACCAGCTGCGGTCTGTTCGCCACGGCGGCCCGCATCTGGTCGGGGAGGTCGGACATCCGGGCGCCGGTCTTCGCGAAGTTCCAGCTGCTGGTCTGCGGGGAGGGCAGCAGGCGGTGGGCGAGGCTGTCGACCTGGGTGCCGGTGGCCCAGGAGACCTCGGGGCAGTCGGCGAGGAGGGAACAGGCGTCGAAGCCGCGGGTGATGGAGTCGCCGAGGGAGGCGATCGACTCGGGCCGCGTCTTCCACGCCGGGCCGGGGCTCGCGCTCGGCCGCGCCTTCGGCTTCGCGGTGGCGGAGTCGCCCTTGCCGTCGTCACAGCCGGTGACGAGCAGGGCCGCCGCGACCACGGCCGCGGCGGCCCGTACGGCCCCGCGCACCTTCCGTCCCGCGCTGTCGCGCATGGCTTCGTCCCCTCCGGCCGGGTGATATCGGTACGGGTCCGACGGTACGTCACCGGAGGAGTGCCACCGCACGGTAGCTTTTCCCCGGGGGAGGCCGGGCGAGGCCCGGCAGGGTTCGCACTCAGGTATCGCCGCTAGGGCAACACGTCATATCCTGTCCCTTTTCAGGAGAATTGCTCCCGATGGTGTTTACTGTTGGTAACCTCGTGAGCTGGTGCGGGAGTGGCCTGTGGGGCAGAATGTGTGCTGCTGTCCCTGGCGGGACCGGTACAGGTGCGAGGCCGCTGGGGAAGGCGAACCTCGAACCGCACTGGAGGTCCCGGTGACGACACGTGGAGTTCTCTACGTGCACTCCGCGCCGCGCGCGCTGTGCCCGCACGTCGAATGGGCCGTCGCGGGCGTGCTCGGTGTCCGCGTCACGCTCGACTGGATCCGACAACCCGCCTCACCCGGCACCTGGCGTGCGGAATTCTCCTGGCAGGGGCAGGTCGGCACCGCCTCCAAGCTCGCCTCCGCGCTGCGCGGCTGGCACCTGCTGCGCTTCGAGGTGACCGCCGAGCCGTGCGCGACCGCCGAGGGCGAGCGCTACAGCTCCACGCCCGAACTGGGCATCTTCCACGCGGTCACCGGCATCCACGGTGACATCCTCATCCCCGAGGACCGGCTGCGGGCGGCGCTCGCGCGCGCCGCCCGGGACGAGAGCAACCTCGCCGCCGAGGTTGCCAAGCTCCTGGGCAAGCCGTGGGACGACGAACTGGAGCCGTTCCGCTACGCCGGCGAGGGCGCGCCGGTCAGATGGCTGCACCAAGTGGTCTGACCAGGGCCCGGACGCCGGCGACGCGCTCTTGCGGTGGAGCCCGCTCCAAGGGCTAGCGTCACCGCATGCCCGAAACGACCTCAGTCACCCTCCTCGGCACGGGAATCATGGGCGCGGCCATGGCCCGCAACCTCGCCCGCGCCGGTCTCGACGTACGCGCCTGGAACCGCAGCAGGGAGAAGGCCGAACCGCTCGCCGCCGACGGAGTGCGCGTCGCGGACAGCCCCGCCGACGCCGTGCGCGGCGCCGGCGTCGTCCTGACCATGCTCCACGACGGGCCCGCCGCCCTGGAGGTGATGCGGGCCGCGGCACCCGGCCTGGAACCGGGCACCGTGTGGGCCCAGTCCACCACCGCGGGGCTCGACGGCTTCGAGGCACTCACCGGCTTCGCGGCGGAACACGGCCTGGTCTTCGTCGACGCCCCTGTCCTGGGCACCAAACAGCCCGCCGAGGCCGGGCAGCTGACGGTCCTGGCCGCCGGGCCCGCGCAGGCCCGTACGGTCCTCGCGCCCGTCTTCGACGCCATCGGCAGCCGCACGGTCTGGGCGGGCGACGACGCTCCGGCCGACGCGGCCACCCGGCTCAAGCTCGTCATCAACAGCTGGGTGCTCGCCGTCACCCACGGCACCGCGGAGGCGCTCGCCCTGGCCGAGGGGCTCGGCGTGGACCCGGCCGGCTTCCTCGGCGCCGTCGAGGGCGGCCCGCTCGACATGGGTTATCTGCGGGCCAAGGCGGCGCTGATCCTCGGGGGCGGGCTCACCCCGCCCAGCTTCGCGACCACCACGGCCGAGAAGGACGCCCGGCTGATCGTGGCCGCGGGGGAGCGGGCCGGGGTGCGGCTGGACGTGGCGGCCGCGGGCGCCGAGCGCTTCCGCCGGGCCACCGAACAGGGCCACGGCGACGAGGACATGGCGGCCTCGTACTTCGCCAGCTTCGACCGCTGACCTCCCCGCCGGGGAAAGCACGAGCGGCCCGCTCCCGGACGAACCGGGGGCGGGCCGCTCACGCGTCGTGGGCGCGGGACCAGAGGCGCGGGATCAGACCGAGCGGAGCGCGAGGACCACGTTGTGGCCGCCGAAGCCGAACGAGTTGTTGATCGCCGCGATCGGACCCTCCGGCAGCGGGCGCGGCCGGTCACGGACGATGTCCGCGTCGATGTCCTCGTCGAGGTCGTCGATGTTGATGGTCGGCGGGGCCGTCCGGTGGTGCAGGGCCAGGACGGTCGCGACCGTCTCGATGCCGCCGGCGCCGCCCAGCAGGTGGCCGGTCATCGACTTGGTGGCGGACACCGCGACGTGGTCGAGGTCGTCGCCGAGGACCTTGCGCAGGGCCTTGATCTCGGCGGCGTCACCCTGCGGGGTGGAGGTGGCGTGCGCGTTGAGGTGCACGATCTCCGAAGGCTTGAGGTCGCTGTTGTCGAGCAGGTTCTGGAGCGCGGCGGCGATGCCGCGGCCGGTCGGCTCGGGCTGCGCGATGTGGTGGCTGTCCGCGGACAGGCCCTGGCCCAGCACCTCGCAGTAGACGCGGGCACCGCGCGCGGCGGCGTGCTCGGCCGACTCCAGGATGACGACGCCCGCGCCCTCGCCGAGCACGAAGCCGTCACGGCCCTTGTCGTACGGGCGGGACGCCTTCTCCGGCTCGTCGTTGTTCTTGGACATCGCCATCATGTTGGCGAAGGCCACGATGGGCAGCGGGTGGATGGCCGCCTCGGTGCCGCCGGCGACGACCACGTCGGCACGGCCGGTGCGGATCATCTCCACGGCGTAGCCGATGGCCTCGGCGCCGGACGCGCAGGCGCTGACCGGGGTGTGCACGCCCGCCTGGGCGTTCACCTCCAGGCCGACGTTGGCGGAGGGGCCGTTGGGCATCAGCATGGGCACGGTGTGCGGGGAGACGCGGCGGACGCCCTTCTCCTTGAGCACGTCGTACTGGTCGAGGAGCGTGGTCACGCCGCCGATGCCGGAGGCGATGACCGTGCCGAGCCGCTCGGGGGCGATCGAGCTGTCCTCGCCGGCCTTGGCGGTGAAGCCCGCGTCGGCCCACGCCTCACGGGCGGCGATCAGCGCGAACTGCGCGGACCGGTCCGTCTTGCGGGTGAGCGGGCGGGGCAGGACGTCCTCGGGGTCGACGGCCGCGCGGGCCGCGATCCGGACGGGGAGGTCGGCGAAGCGCTCGCCTTCCAGGGGCTTGACCCCGGAGCGCCCGGCGAGCAGGCCCTCCCAGGTCGATGCGCTGTCGCCACCCAGCGGTGTGGTTGCGCCGATACCGGTGACGACCACGGTGCGATTGGTCGGGTTCACAGGGATTCTGTCTCCACGTGTAGAGGTGCTGGAACCGCCACCACTGGGGTGGCGACGAACGCTTGGATCAGGCCTGGTGCTTCAGGATGTAGTCGGCAGCGTCACCGACGGTCTTGAGGTTCTTGACGTCCTCGTCCGGAATCTTGACGTCGAAGCGCTCCTCGGCGGCCACGACGACCTCGACCATGGACAGCGAGTCGACGTCCAGGTCGTCGGTGAAGGACTTGTCCAGCTGGACGTCCTCGGTGGGGATGCCGGCGATCTCGTTGACGATCTCGGCGAGACCCTCGAGGATCTGCTCCTGGGTGTGAGCCATTGCGGCGCTCCTTCTATGTGCGGTGTAACTGCTGCGTTATGGAAATCTGCTGATGCGGGAGGGGCCGTACGGCGGGGCCGCGCGGATTCTCGCCTAGGGGAGGGTAACGACCGTGGCGGCGTAGACGAGACCCGCCCCGAAACCGATGACGAGCGCGGTGTCCCCGCTCTTCGCCTGCCCCGTGGCCAGGAGCCGCTCCATGGCCAGCGGGATGGAGGCCGCGGAGGTGTTGCCCGTGGTCTCCACGTCACGGGCGACCGTGACGCTCTCCGGCAGTTTGAGGGTCTTCACCATCGAGTCGATGATCCGCATGTTGGCCTGGTGCGGGATGAAGACGTCCAGGTCCTCCGGGCTGATCCCGGCGTCGTCCAGCGCCTGCTGGGCGACCTTCGCCATCTCGAAGACGGCCCAGCGGAAGACCGCCTGGCCCTCCTGGGTGATGGCGGGGAAACGGATCTCCTCCAGGGCCTGGCGGGCCTCGTCGCGGTCGCCGCCGGGGACGGGCGTGGTGCGGTACTCGTCCCAGCCGACGGTCTGCTTGATCGTGTGCGACTTGTCGCCCTCCGAACCCCAGACCGTGGGGCCGATCGCCGGCTCCTGGGAGGGGCCCACGATCACGGCACCGGCGCCGTCACCGAACAGGAAGGCCGTCGCGCGGTCCTCCAGATCCGTGAGGTCCGACAGCCGCTCGACGCCGATGACCAGGACGTATTCGGCCGAGCCCTCGACGACGAGGCCCTTGGCCAGCGTGAGGCCGTAGCCGAAGCCGGCACAGCCCGCGGAGATGTCGAAGGCGGCGGGCCTGCCCGCGCCGACCTTGTGCGCGATGTCGGTGGCGATCGCCGGGGTCTGCTTGAAGTGCGAGACGGTGGAGACGATCACGCCACCGATCTGCTCGGGGCTGATGCCCGCGGCGGCGATGGCCTTGCCGGCCGCCTCGACCGACATCGCGGACACCGTCTCCTCGGGGCCCGCCCAGTGCCGGGTGGCGATGCCCGAACGGGAGCGGATCCACTCGTCCGAGGAGTCGATGTACTTGAGGATCTCCTCGTTCGGAACCACCCGCGTCGGGCGGTAGCCGCCCACGCCGAGGATGCGCGCGTAGGGGGCGCCCTTGCTGGGCCTGATCTTCGCGGTCATGCTCTCGGGGCTCCTTGTTCGGCCGGGGTCGCGGCGTCGGCGGCGTACTCGGCGATCAGCTCGCGCGCCGCGTCCAGGTTGTCCGGGGACTTGAGCGCGAGGGTCCGGACGCCGGGCAGCGCCCGCTTCGCGAGGCCCACCAGGGTGCCACCGGGCGCGAGCTCGACGATCGCGGTGACGCCGAGCTCCTTGAAGGTCTCCATGCACAGGTCCCAGCGCACCGGGTTGGCCACCTGGCCGACCAGGCGCCGCACGACCTCGGAGCCCGAGGTGACGACCTGGCCGTCCTTGTTGGACACGTACCGCGTGTGCGGGTCGGCGGGGTCGAGCTCCGTCACCGCGGCCTCCAGGGCCGCGACGGCCGGGGCCATGTGCTGCGTGTGGAAGGCGCCGGCGACCTTCAGCGCGACGACCTTGCGCGTGCCCTCCGGCTTGTCCTCGGCGAGCGCGGCGAGCTGCTCCGCGGTGCCGGCGGCGACGATCTGGCCCGCGCCGTTGACGTTGGCGGGCGTCAGCCCGAGCTTCTCCAGGTGCGGCAGGACGACATCGGCGTCCCCGCCCAGCAGGGCGGCCATGCCGGTCTCGGTCACGGCGGCGGCCTCGGCCATCGCGAGACCGCGCTTGCGTACGAGCTCCAGCGCGGCCCGCTCGGGGAGGACCCCGGTCAGGGCGGCGGCGGCGAGCTCACCGACGCTGTGGCCCGCGGTGGCGCCCACCAGGCGGGTGAAGTCCTCGGCCGTCGGGAACAGCTGCCGGGCCGAGACCAGCGCGGAGGCGACCAGCAGCGGCTGGGCCACGGCGGTGTCACGGATCTCGTCCGCGTCGGCGTTCGTGCCGTAGTGGACCAGGTCCAGGTCGATGGCGGCCGACCACTCACGGAGTCGGTCTTCGACACCGGGGAGGTCGAGCCAGGGGGTCAGGAAGCCGGGCGTCTGAGCGCCCTGGCCGGGGGCGACGAGTACGAGCACCCTCACACTCTCTCTCGTGGACGGCCCTGGCCACCGGTGGGGACAGGGACCAAGAACCGTCAGGGGAATTGTTGATGTCCAACAAAAGCCTAGAGCTGGGACTCCGCGTCTGCCAGGCGCCCCAGGATCAGCGCGACTCGCAGGGTGAAGGCCGAACGAACATCGGAGGGTGACCATCCGGTGACGTCCGTCACACGTCGGAGGCGGTATCTCACGGTGTTCGGGTGGACGAACAGCATCCGTGCCGCGCCCTCCAGGCTACTTGCCTGCTCCAGATAGACGCTGAGGGTCTCCAGCAGGGCCGAGCCCGCTTCCTCCAGCGGTCTGTAGATCTCCTCCACCAACTGCTCACGCGCGGTAGCGTCCCCGGCCATCGCGCGCTCCGGGAGGAGATCGTCGGCGAGTACGGGCCGGGGGGCGTCCGGCCAGGCGGCGCACGCCTTCAGCCCCGCCGCCGCGGCCTGCGCGGAGCGGGTGGCCGCCAGCAGGTCCGGCACCACGGGGCCGGCCACCACAGGGCCCGCCGCGAACGGCCCGATCAGGGCCTTCGCCGCCTGCAGCGGGTTGTCCGAGCCGCCCGCGATCACCACCAGCCGGTCGCCGAGCACCCCCGTCAGCACCTGGAGCTTCGCGTGCCGCGACGCCCGCCGGATCGCCTCGACCGTCAGCTCGCTGTCCCCGTCGGGCGCCGTCCCCAGCACCACCGCCACGTGCGAGGGCGAATTCCAGCCGAGGGCGGCGGCCCGGGACAGGGCGCCCTCGTCGGCCTCGCCCGAGAGCACCGCGTTGACGACCAGCGACTCCAGCCGGGCGTCCCACGCGCCGCGCGCTTCCGCGGCCTGTGCGTACACCTGAGCGGTGGCGAAGGCGATCTCCCGCGCGTAGACGAGCAGGGCCTCGCGCAGCACCGACTCGTCACCCGGCGCGGCCACCTCGTCGATCGCCGACTCCATGACCTCGATGGTCGTGCGGACCATCTCCACGGTCTGGCGCAAAGTGATCGCCCGCGTCAGCTCGCGCGGGGCCGTGCCGAAGACGTCCGTGCTGATGGCCTGCGGCGTCTCGGGATGCCGGAACCACTCGGTGAAGGCCGCGATGCCGGCCTGCGCGACCAGGCCGATCCAGGAGCGGTTCTCCGGGGGCATCGCCCGGTACCACGGCAGCTGGGCATCCATCCGCGCGATGGCGGCGGCGGCCAGGGTGCCGGACGACTTCTCCAGACGGCGGAGGGTGGCGCTGTGGGAATGCGGGGTGTTAGCGGCGGGTTCAGGCACGGGGACAAGCCTGCCTTATTCGGGTGCGGAGCGGGGTCGCCGGGCTACGGTAGCCCGATGACGCATGTGCGACGCGCCGTACAACGCGCAGGTGAACGCTTCCGCGGCGGCGATCCGGAGGCCGGGATCGAGACCTGGCACGCGTTCTCCTTCTCCGGCTTCTACGACCCAGACAACGTCCGGTTCGGGCCCCTGGCCGCCTGCAACGAGGAGCACCTCGCGCCCGGCGCGGGCTTCGCCGCGCACCCGCACCGCGATGTCGAGATCGTGACCTGGGTCGTCGAGGGCGAACTCACCCACGAGGACTCCACCGGCCACCGCACGGTCGTCCGTCCCGGCGACCTCCAGCGCTTCGGCGCGGGCTCCGGCGCCCGCCACTCCGAACGGAACGAGGGCCCGGCCCCCCTGCGCTTCGTACAGATGTGGCTCACCCCGTCGGAGGCCGACGAGGAACCGTCCTACGAGCTGCTGCCCCAGGTCCCCGACGGGGCGTACCCCCTGGCGGGGACGGAGGCGGTGCTGCACGTGCGGCGGCTGGGCGCCGGCGAGCGGGCCGTCCTGCCGGACGGGCAGTGGCTGTACGTGCATGTTGTGCGGGGGAGTGTGCGAGTGGATGGGGACGTGGTGTCGGAGGGCGACGCGATGCGCCTGTTCGAGGCGGTGGGGGTGACGGCGGAGGCGGTGGGCTCGGCGGAGTTGCTCATCTGGGCGATGCACGCGGAGCCGCACTTCGGCTGACGGGGGTCTTTCCCCTACCCGCCCCTTCCCGAAACCGGGGAGACCCCGGACCCCCAGCAACACGCTTCGCGCGTTGTCCTCAAACGCCGGACGGGCTGGATGGTGCGGACCGATGCCCCCCCCCCCCGGCGGACCCGGGGAAACA